>JAXJWW010000017.1:0-25092 GCA_036307825.1 Treponemataceae bacterium
GTCAAAATAGTAAAAAACTAATTCGCTAATAATTTAATAAATTCACTCTATCAGAATTACCCCCCCCGTCAACTAGGCGAATAAAAAAAATTTTTAAGTGGAAAAATCACACGGATTGGAAAAGTCTTGACTGTTTACAGTCAAAACGACTTTTCTAGGGTAAAGTATTGGTGGGAGTTATAATTGCAGGGCGTGGGAGTTTTGGTTGGATTTGACATCAGGTAAAAGTGGCACACGGATTGGAAAAATCTAACGACTTTTCTGTTTCTTTGGGTGAGTTTTTGGGGTGAGTTTTAATTGCAGAGCGTGAGAGTTTTGGTTGAGGTCGTCATCTGGTAAAATTGCCACAGAGATTGGAAAAGTCTTGACTGTTTACAGTCTAACGACTTTTCTAGTGGAGATTGGGTGTTTTTGAAAAAAGTTTTATTGCAGGGCGTGGGAGTTTTGGTTGGATTTGACATCTGGTAAACTGTCACGCGGATTGGGAAAGTCTAACGACTTTTCTAGTGAAAATTAGGTGTTTTTGAAAATAGTTTTATTGCAAAGCGTGAAGGCAAAAATTTTATAAAAAATCAACTTTTTTTTCATAAATTTTCATTTAAAACTCAATTTTCTCTTGATAATAAAGATGTGTATCAAATGTGTCATGCTGAACTTGATTCGGAATGACAGAATAGAATTGCGTTAGCAATTCTGAATCCGTGTGATTTTTATTTCTTAGGAGAGAAAAAACTATGCTCGTTTCACAAAACAAAACTCGACGGAACTACAAAGATTCAGTCTTCGTAGATTTATTCGCCCACGATATAACTGCAAAAGAAAATTTTATTTCGCTGTACAACGCCTTGCACGGAACAAATCTCGACGCAGAAACTACGGAAATTCAACCAGTGATGATTGAAAAAGTTCTTTACATGAAGTATTACAACGATGTGGCTATGCTAGTTGACGGAAAAATCGTTGTCATGATTGAACATCAGTCCACCATCAACGAAAATATGCCCTTTCGCTTTCTTGAATACATCGCAAGAATCTACGAAAAAATTACCAATCCAAAGGAAAAGTTCGAGCGGAAGTTAATGAAACTCCCAGTTCCTGAATTTTATGTTTTTTACAACGGAAAAGAAGATTTTCCATCGGAAAGCGAAATGAAACTATCCGATGCTTTCATAAAACTTGATGAAAAACACAATTTTCCCCTTGAAATTTGCGTAAAAGTGATTAATATTAATGTAGATAAGGAAAATCCTGTTTTAACTCGTTGCGAAGCGCTAAAAGAATATTCTGAATTTATGGAGCAAGTTCGCTTTAATGTTGAAAACGAAATTCCTGAGGCACTTACAGTCGCAATCAAGCAATCGATAAAACAAGGCTTTCTTTCAGATTATCTTAGCCGAAAATCCACGGAGGTTGAAAACATGTTACTAACAGAATACGACTACGATACAGACATCGCTGTTCAACGACAAGAAGCCTACGAAGACGGCGTAGAACAAGGTATTTCTCAAGGCATCACGCAAGGTATTCAGCAAGGTTCTCAACAAGCAAAAATCGAAACTGCTAAGAATTTACTAACAATGTCACTTTCTATTGAAAATATAGCAAAAGCAACAGGGCTTACCATCGAGGAAATAAAAGCCTTAGCAAAATAATTTTACTCTTTCTACCCGAACGAAAAAAGTTTACAAATCACAATTAGTGAAAAAGAAAACACGTAGACAAAAAAAACAAACGACAAGTTTTGAAAAGCAAAACTTGATTGTAAGCCTTTGGCTTACTAACGGAACGAAATAAGTTTGCAAAATCAAAAGATGCAGAAGAAAACTGACTTAATAAAGTTTTTAAATAAAAATACATGCAAATGGCGTAAGCCAAAATTAACACACACCTGCATTGACGAACGAAGTGAGGAACCGCAGGTCGTGGGGGAATTTTGGCTGAGAGCCTTTTGGTATAAATTATTTATTTCAAGAATAAATTCAAAAGCCAGTTTTCTTCTGGTGCCAATTATTTTTGTAAGATTTTGAAGAGTTATACTAATTCCATATATATCTGATCTGCCAAACCAAATCCTGCTGATTTTGTCATGCTTACGGCAAGTTCATCGTAAAGCATATCTTCGTACATTTTTGAAGCGTGGCTATCGTTTCCCATAAGACCTGATTTTTGAACTGTGTTTTTCATAGAAGAAAGCATAATCTTTACAAAATATGATTCTAACTCAAGTGATTTTTCGTAAAGTTTGCTTGTTTTATCGATTTCAACTTTTTTTGATGAATTAGATGCAGAATTTGCAGCAAAACCAGATGGTAAAGCATTTTTATCTTTATCATATTTGAAAGTTCCAGCAAAGCCAGATGTATATTCACCATTAACTCTACCAGAATCCACAATTTTAGGATTTTCAATTTGAGAAGGATTTTTATTTTGAGTTTCTTCATTTTCGGTCATAAGTTTATCAAGTAAACGCTGAAAATTATTCATTTCATTTTGAAGATTTGCAGATTGACTTGCTGCGTATCCGTTTGTAATTGAACTTATTCCACCTGAAATTCCGTTAATACCTGTCATAAAAATCCCCCTAAAAAATTAGTTTATCACCCTATTTTATCGTCATTTTATCGTTTTAAGTTTACTGCTGCAGAAAGCATTGTATCACTTGTTTGGATTGCTTTTGAACTAAATTCATAAGCTCTTTGTGCTACAATCATTTGTACCATTTCATTTACAACAGAAACATTAGACATTTCCAAAAATTTATGTTTTGTGATACCAGTTCCATCAAAACCAGGACGACTAGCCATTGCATCTCCAGAAGCATTTGATGTTACAAAAAGATTATCACCTTTTGCTTCAAGTCCAGCTGGGTTTGCAAAACGATAAAGTTCCATTTGTCCAACTTGAATTGGATTATCATCACCTGCAACTTTTACACTTACTCGCCCATCATCACTAATTGTTAAAGTTGAAATATCAAAATTTTCTGGCAAAATGATTTCTGGCATCACTCTTAAACCGTTTGAATTTACAAGTTGCCCTGTTGAATCAACTTTGAAAGATCCGTCACGAGTATATGCGTAACTTCCATCATATTGTTGAACTCTAAAAAAGCCTTCACCAATGATTGCTAAGTCAGTTGAAACTTCTGTATTTTGTAAGTTACCTTGTGCAAACATTCTTTGTGTTGCAGCAACTTTAACACCAGTTCCCATTTGAACTCCAACTGGAGTAACTGTATCTTCTGTAGCAGGAGTTCCAGCAGTTTTAATTGTTTGATAAAGTAAGTCTTCAAATTCAACTCGTTGTTTTTTATAACCAGTTGTATTTACATTTGAAAGGTTATTTGAAATTGTATCGATATTTGCTTGTTGACCGTTCATTCCTGTAGCAGCTGTCCATAAACTTCGTACCATTTTTTCCTCCAAGTTTAAATTATCTTACTATCTAATAGAAGCAGTTTTTGACCACAACGTACTTGTCATTGAATCTTGTGTTTGAATTGTTTTTTGGTTTGCTTCATAAGCACGATTTACTTCAATCATTTGAACCATTTCATTTACAACATTTACATTTGAAGATTCAACATAATTTTGAATGATAGTTGGTCTTTGATGACCTTCTGCAATAAAAGCAGGTCCAGAAATATCAGTTGCACCATACAAACTAGAACCTTGCTTTGTAATGTATCTTTCATTATCAAAACGAACAATTTTGAATCTATCAATTTCTTGCATATTATCTGAAGTAAAAAGGATTCCATCATCATTTAAAGTAAACTTATTATCGCCAATTTGAATTGGTCCATGTTCACCCATAACTTGATAACCTTCTTTTGTTTCAAGATAACCTTCTTTACCAATAATAAAATTTCCGTTACGAGTATAGCGTTCTCCATGTGGAGTCATAACTGCAAAAAAGCCTTCACCACTTAAAGCAAAGTCAGTTTGATTTCCAGTTTCTTTAAAAGAGCCTTGTTCAAAAATTGTATATAATTCGTTTGTTTCTACACCTAAACCGATTTTTCCAATAACTGGCGCAACATCTGCACTACCAAAAGGCGTTTCATATTCTCCATCATCACGCATTCTTCTTAGTAATAATTCTGGAAAAGACTTGCTTATTGCAACATCTTTTTTATATCCAGTTGTGTCTACGTTTGCTAAATTATTTGAAATTGCATCTAAACGATACTGTTGTGCATTCATTCCACTTGCACCAATGTACCAACCGCGAACCATATTTCCCCCTAAAATTAGATTTGCCCACCGACATTTAAATTATCGGTAGTTTAAAAATAATATTAAGAGAATATTAATTTTTTTTATGAGGAAAAATAAAAAATATGACAATTAAGTAAACATAAAATATGTCAAAAATATGACAATTATCTACATTAAATATGACAACTTTTAATTTTAAATAAGACAAAATATGACAACTGTCTAATTTAAAATTGTAAATTATGACATTATATATGACAAAGCTATTTTAATATGACATTTAATATGACAAAGTAAGATTTTTTTTATTTGACACCTTACCCTGTCATATTTTATTTGTCATATTAAAGTGTCTTATTTTAACACTCTTAAGAATGCATCCTTGTATGTTTGCTTAAATCTTGCAAGAACAAGTGCATATTCATCATCATTTAATGGACCAACTAAAATCTGATATGAAGATTTTGCTGGATTTTTAATTACATACACAGGATATTTTTTTCCGTGCAAATCAATCATTTTTGCAACATTTTCTTTTTTGTTTACTGTTGCAATTTGAATATAATATGTCTTGCTCTTAGTCTGTTTTACTTTTGGCAAGTCATCAAAATTAGAAACAGATTTTTCAAAACTATCAATATTTGAAAAACTATCAATATTTGATGATACAGCTGTTGAATCTGATGTTTCATTTTTTATTACAGCAACAGGTTCTGGTTCTACTTCCATTTCAGAAAGTTTTAATTCTGGCTCGTCAAGTTTAATTTCCAAATCTGCTACATCATTTTCTTCAGTATATGAATCATCTAATTCAGGAAGTTTTGGTTCTGCTTCTTCCAAAACAACATCTTCGATAATATCATCATTTAATTCTTCACCAACAATCATACTAAAAATATCTTTTGGATTTTCAGCAACTGATTTTACAGGTTCTTCAATATATTCATCAGAAAGAGCAAGTTCAGGTTCATCTTCCATTGCTTCAGTTTCCAAAATTTCAGGCGAAATAATTTCTTCTTCTGAAGGAATTTCTGCAAGTTCTTCTTCTGGAACTAAAACTTCGTCCATTTCTTCTGAAAGAGTTTCTTCTTCACTAACATCTTCAAGTACAACTTCTTCTTCTGGAGTTAACACTTCTTCCGGTGTAACATCTTCTGTTTCAAGTTCTGGTACTTCTGCTAATTCTTCTTGAATAGGTTCTTGATATTCTTCAGATTCATTTTGTTCATCTGGAATTTCATCTAAAACTATATATTCATCATCAATATCTTCTTCTGGAACTTCTTCAATTTCAGCAATTTCTTCAGAATTTTCTTCAACGATGTTTTCTTCCTCTGGTAAAAGTTCTTCCTCTGTAATTTCAGCAATTTCAGATTCTACAGGAGTTTCGATAAAATCAGATTCATCAAAATCTTCATTTTGAATTTCATCAAGAACAACTTCTTCTTTTTCTTCTGGATTTTCTTCAACTACTTCGGTTACAGGTTCTTCTGCAATCTCTGGAACTTCTTCAGCGACTTCAAAAATAGGTGAATCAATTGATTCTGATTCAACATATTCTTCAGGTTCTGCTAATTCTTCTAAATCTGTAGCTTCTTTTGATTCTTCATCAAATACTTCGTCTGTTGTATTTTCTGTAACTTCTGTTACTTGTTCTGGCATTATAATTTCTTCATCTGGTACAACTTCTGATTCTGCTATATCAGTTAATTCTTCAGAGTTTATATTTTCATCGTTTAGAGTAACTTCTGGTTCTGACATTTCTGTTTCAGTATCTGCATTTACTTCTTCTGAATTTTCTGACTCAGCAATTTCTGTATTTACAGGTTCTGAAAGATCTGTTTCATTTTCTACAGGTTCTAATTCTTCAACAGGAAGAACATCATCTTGAATTTCTGAATTATTTTTTGAGGCAATTACATCATTAACAAGTTGCTCTGTTTGACCAGGTAAAACACTAGAATCTTTATCAGTATCAACAATTTGACTTTGAGTAGCCTTTTTATTTCTACTTGTAGCAACAGCTTCTTCATAAGAAATAGGTTGTTTTTTTTGTACTTTAACATAAACATCCTTTCCTTTTACAATTTGAAGTTTATCAGCAGCTTCAGGAGAAAGTAAAATTGCAATTCCTTCGTAAGCATCATAAGTTCCGAGAATTAAAACGTCTATACTAAATCCGTTATTATGATTTGTTACTACGACTGTATCACCAGGTAAATAACCAGGTGCTCTACCATAATATCCTCCAGGAGGAAAAATACCTGCATCTGCAACAACCGCTCTTCCATCCATAGAAGGATTTACGGAAATTGCAAAAATTGATAAGCAAAATACAACTAAAACTAAAAAACAAGATAATCTTTTCATATATTTCCTCCCAATTAATTACCTTTAATACATGAATAAATTTCTGAACCAACATCAACACCAAAGCGTTGAATACTAACTTCTTTTTCTCTATATGGTTTTGGTGCTTCCATTAAACCACTTCCAATGGTTTTTCCTGTAGCAACATTTATAACTTCCCATCCAGCTGATATCAACTCATCACTTTTAGGATTTACATTTATTTTTGCAACTATTAGATAATCGATAAATCCGTTCACAGAAGAATCTAGTGCAATTTGTACAGTTTTTTTTATATCAGTTTCTAAACAAATTTTTTCGCTCGAAACAATAAATCCTGCGTCAAAGAAAAAATCCATTACACTATTTTCAAAAAGTTGAACACTATCTCGTACACTATCCTGAATACCATCAATTTGATTTATCAAAATATTGATAGATTTTCCATACACACAATTTGGAATAAGTAATAGAAAACAAATAAAAATAAATTTCTGTAAAAATTTCATAAGATACCTCGTCTTTTACATTGTCGGTTTTTTTTATAATGATATTAGCAAAAAATAAGATTGAAGAAAGAATTTCTATGTGATATAGTTAAATATTATGAATTACTACGCTGTACAAGTTCAAACAGGAAAAGAAGAAAAAATTATCGAGACTGTGCAAACAACTCTTGCATTTAGAATTGAAAAACAGCGTTTTATTTTTCCAAAGCGACTTTTAAAAATTCGTAAAGAAGGCGTTCTTAAGTCAGAATTAAAACCTATTTTTCCCGGTTATTTATTTTTAGAAACAGAAACTGTCGACAAAGAACTTTACAACACTTTGCGACACACACAAGGATTTTTTAGATTTTTAAAAAGTAATCAAGATATTACAGTTCTTTCTGGCAAAGATTTATCAATTTTGCAACATTTTCTAAAATTCGGACAAACAATTTCAACATCTCAAGTATATTTTGATGAAAATGACAAAATTTGTGTAACTTCCGGTCCATTAAAAGGCTTAGAAGGTTTAATTATAAAAGTTGATAAACGAAAAAAACGGGCAAAAGTAAAAATGGATTTTGCAAACGAAAATCTTTTAATTGATTTAGGTTTTGAGCTTATAAAAGGTATGGAAGAAAAAAAATGAATGACAAAGGAATTTTTATAATCGGTGCAGGTTTTGCAGGACAAATGCTTGCTCAAGAAATCAAAAACAAAAAAATTTTTGGTCAAGTTATTGCTTTTTTAGATGATGATAAAAATCTTATCGGAAAAACTATTGATGAAATTCCAGTTTTAGGTCCAATTTCACATTTTACTTCCTTTTTGCGCCATTCAGATAAAGATGAAGCAATTATTGCAATGCCAAGTGCACAAAAAGAACGAATACGAGAAGTATACGAATTTTTATCAAAGGCAAATTTTACAAGAATTAGAATTTTGCCAAGTGTTTCACAAATTATTGAGGGAGATGCTCACCTTATTCAAACAAGAGAAATTGATCCACTAGATATTTTAGGAAGAACACCTGTTACAATTTCTCTTAAAGAAAGTTTAAGTTACCTTAGAGGAAAACGAGTTTTAATCACTGGCGCTGGTGGTTCAATTGGTTCAGAACTTGCTCGACAACTTTTGTCAGGTGGCGCTCAACGCCTTTATCTTTTTGGGCACGGAGAAAATTCAATTTATCAAATTGACAGAGAATTACGACTTTTACAAAAAGAAGGCATCGGGGAAAAAGCAATTATCGTTCCAATTATTGGTGAATTAAAAGATAGAGATTATATGTTTTACATAATGAAAAAACTAAAATGCGATGCAGTTTTTCATTGTGCCGCGTATAAGCATGTTCCCCTTATGGAAGAAAATCCAGTTGCTTCTATTGAAAACAATGTTTTTGGAACAAAAAATCTTTTAGACGCTTGTTTAGAAAATAATGTAGAAAGATTTGTTTTGATTTCAACAGATAAAGCTGTAGAACCAGTTTCTGTTTATGGTGTTTCAAAAATGCTTTCTGAAAAATTAGTTTTACAGGCTTCAAAAATTGCAGAAAAACAAAATTCTAAAAATTCCTATATGTTTGTTCGTTTTGGAAATGTAATTGGTTCAAGAGGTTCAATTCTTCCATTATTTACAGAGCAATTAAAAACAGGAGGTCCGTTAACTGTAACAGACCCAGAGGTGCAAAGATTTTTTATGACAATTCCAGAAGCCTGTTCATTGGTTTTAAAAACTGGTGGAGTTGGAAAAAATGGAATTTCATATTTGCTTGATATGGGAGAGCCAATTAAAATCGTTGATATTGCAGAACAAATTATCAGAATATCAGGATACGAACCTTACAAAGATATTGATATTCAATTTATCGGCTTACGAAAAGGTGAACGATTAGACGAACCTCTTTGGACAAAAGATGAGGATCCAAAGCCAACTGAACACAGCAAAATTTTACAATTAAAACCAGACACAAAAAATCCCCCAGAAAGTTATTCTAAACTTATAGAAGATTTGTATCCTATTTGTTTTAAAACAAAAAATTCTGAAGATTTATACAGAAATCGTGATATACTTATACAGATACTTATTGATGCAGTTCCATCATTAAAAAAATTTTATGAAGGAAAATAAAATGGCAGAAAATTTTATTCCATTTGCAATTCCAGCAATAGAGCAAGAAGAAAAAGATGCAGTAATAAATGTTTTAAATTCAGGATGGATTACAACAGGAAAAGTTACTTTAGAATTTGAAACTGAATTTGCAAAAAAATTAAATGTTCCGTATGCACTAGCAGTAAATAGTGCCACAAGTGGACTGATTCTTGCATTAGAAGCTTGCAAAATTGGACCAGGGGATAAAGTTTTAACAACGCCCTACACTTTTATTTCAACAGTAACATCTTGCTTACATTTAGGTGCTGAAGTTGTTTATGCTGACATTGAAAAAGATTCATTTAATATTGACCCAGAAAAAATTGAAGAACAACTTGCAAAAGATAGTTCTATAAAAGCAATAATTCCCGTTCATATTGCAGGAAACATTTGCGATATGAAAAAAATTTGTGAAATTGCAAAAAAATACGAAGTTTATGTTATTGAAGATGCTGCTCACGCATTTCCAGCAAAATCAGTTGATGGTTGGGCAGGAACTTTTGGGGATATGGGAGTTTTTTCGTTTTACGCAACAAAAACAATTACAACAGCAGAAGGCGGAATGGTTGTAACTTCAAATCCAGAACTTGCTAAACGAATGACAACAATGCGACTTCATGGAATAGACAGAAATGTTTGGGATAGATACACTTCTAAAAAAGCAAGTTGGCAATATGATGTTGTTGATGCAGGTTTTAAATTTAATCTTCCAGATATTTTATCAGCAATTGGAATTGAACAACTAAAAAAAGCTGACTTCTTTTTAGAAAAAAGAAAACGCATTGTAGAAAAATATAATCAAGAATTTTCAAAATAT
Organism: Treponemataceae bacterium; assembly: GCA_036307825.1. Taxonomy (GTDB): domain Bacteria; phylum Spirochaetota; class Spirochaetia; order Treponematales; family Treponemataceae; genus RGIG9060. The sequence goes on from JAXJWW010000017.1 coordinate 10,026, forward strand.
GATTTTTTTATTCTTCCACCAGATTCAGATGGAAACGCTTGGCACTTGTATTTGTTGGGCTTAAATTTATCAAAATTAAATATTGATAGAGATGAATTTGGAAATCTTTTGCAAGAAAGTGGCATTGGAATTTCAATGCATTTTATTCCACATTACAAATTTTCTTTGTGGAAAGGAAGAACTGATTTATCCGAAAAATATTTTCCAAATGCAGAAGAACATTTTTTAAGAACAATTTCACTACCCTTATGGCCAGGAATGACAGAAACAATGGTTCAAAAAGTTATCGATACAGTAGTAAAAATAGGAATTGAAAATGCAAGAATTAACTAAAACAGTAAAAAAATATTACACTGATATCGATCTCCCAGAAATGCAATATGGAGTTCTTATACGAAGTCCAATTAGTAAAGGAACAATTCGTTCAATATCCCATCCTAAGTTACCAGAAAACTATACAATTATTAGTGCAAAAAATATTGTAGGTAAAAATACGATAGAAACAAACAATATACAATCACCAATTTTGGCGTATGAAAAAGTATCTTATGTTGGTGAACCAATTGGAATTATAGTTGGTGAAGACCGAATTAAACTTTATGAATTATTAAACGAAATTGAAATAAAATACACAGAAGCCACTGAATCACCAGAAATACTTGCAACTCAGACAAATACAATTGCCTCAAGAACATCTTACTTTGGTGACAGCGAACTTTTATACACAAATTCAGAAATTCAAATTGTAAAAGATTATACTTCAAAACTTCAATTTACAAAAAGCAAAGAACCGCTGGGAGCAATTTGTCATTATTCCAAAAAACATTTTAAAATATATGCACCTACACAATGGGCTTATCATTTAAGAATGGGAATTTGTAATGTAATGGATTGCGCAAAAACTGATATTACTATTGTAAAAACAATTACAGATAATAATGCAACAAACAGTTTATGGCGAACATCAATTTTAGCTTGTCAAGCAGCAATCGCATCAAAAGTAATAGGCAAACCTGTAAAAATTGTTTTATCAACACAAGAACAAGAAGAATATGTTGATTCACCGATTATTGTACATACAAATTTTCAAGCTGCATTAGAAAAAGATGGAACAATAAAAGCAATGAATGCGGACATAAAAGTTGACTGTGGTGCATTATGTCCATTTGCCCAAGATATTCTTGATAGATTAGTTATTGCATTATCATCAATGTATCAATACAAAAGTTTTTCAATTACAGCTCATGCAGAAACATCTCATAAACCACCCCTTTCAGCTGATTTACATTTAACAGACTTTCTTGCTTTTTTTTCGTTAGAAAATATGATGCAAGAAATTAGTGAAAGACTAAAAATTTTTCCAAATGAATTACGAAAAAAAAATATTATTGAGAATAGTAATACAAAAAATTATCCATTTTTTATTGATTCAACACCGTTAAAAGAAGTTCTTGATAAAGCTGTAATCGAAAGTTCTTTTTTAAGAAAACACATTGCATACGGATTACATTCAAATAGTTTTGATTTTACATTGCCATTAAAAGGAATTGGTTTGTCTTGTGCATTTGAAGGAAGTGGCTTTTATGGAGCAAATGTAAATAAATCAAATTTAAGTATGGAAGTTACATTAGAAAAGGACGGTTCACTTTTAATAAAATCACCAAATCCATCTGAAGCAATATTTGAAATTTGGAAAAATATAGTAACAGAAATTTTAGAAGTAGATAAAGATAAAATTGTAATTGATGAAGATTCTCTTGATAATTTAGAACCAGTTTTACCAAATATATCAGTGCACAATATTAGCATTCTTACATGTCTACTACGAAAATGTTGTAATGCAATAAAAAAACAATTATTTAGAAGTGCATTACCAATTAGTGCAAAAAAATCTATAGCAACTAATAAAAATAAAAAATGGAATTCAACAGAATTTACAGGAGAACCATTCCATAGTACAGGATGGATTTCTGCAGTAACAGAAATTGAAGTAGACCCATGTACATTTATGTCAAAGATTATTGGAATATGGATTGTAATTTCTGGGGGACAAATTTTAAATAAAGCAAATGCTGAACATTCTATAAAAAAAGCTACATATCAAACATTAATGCATTCAATACCAGGAATATTATTAAAGAAAATTCCAATTCACATTTATTTTATTGAAAGCAAAAAAGAAGCAAAAGAAATTGGTGATTTAGTTTACAACGCGATACCAGCTTCAATTACAAATGCTTTATCATTAGCACTAAAAAAAGATATTACAGTTTTACCTTTATTACCAGATGCAATTTATTATGCTTTAAATGAGCAATCAACAAAAGAAAATACTGATAAAGGAGTTACAATTTTAGATGAAAATTAAATTTGAACTTAACGGACATCCTATAGAAGTTGATGAAAATCCTCGAAAAAAATTATCAGAATTTCTACGACAAAATAATTATTTCTCTGTAAAAAATGGCTGTGGTCACGGAAGTTGTAATTCTTGTACGATATTAGTAAATGATGAACCAATGCTCTCTTGTATAATTCCTTTGGCAAAAATAATCAATTCAAAAATAACAACTCTTGAACATTTTATGAAAACAGATGACTACGAAGATATAGAAAAAGCATTTAAAGAACTTGATATAAATTTTTGTGGTTTTTGTAACGCAGGAAAAATTTTTACAACTTATCAAATTATAAAAAATATTCCATTAGTAAAAAAGAATGAATTTAAAGAACAAATAATTGAACACATTTCATTTTTTAAATGTAATTGTATAGAACAAGATAGTTTAACAGCAGGAATTTTTTTAGCAGGAAAAATTAGAAAAGAAAGACTTGGAGTAAAAAAAGATGGAAAATAAAATTTCATTTATAAAAGTGAATACTCTTCATGATTTATTATATCACTTAAAAAATACATCTAATTTAAAAGTTTATGGTGGAGCTACATCATTGCATAAAAAAAATAAAGAAATAACTGTAGCAATAAATGAAAACGCAATTTTTGCAACAGAATGTAAAGAATGTTGTTTTATAGATAAAAAAGAACGATATATTGATTTTGGTGCAGGAATAACTCTAAATAAAATTTTATACCTAGGAAAAAATAAACTTCCCGAATATTTTTATAAGGCTATAAGTTCTGTAGCAAATCCACTAATTAGAAATACAGCAACTCTTGTTGGAAATATCTGTAATGATAATTTTTACAATACACTTTACGCTCCACTTTTAGCAGTTGATGCAAAACTTGAAATCCGTAATTATTCTGAAACAAAAGTAGTTGAATTGAGTAAATTTACAGGATTAAAAAATGGAGAAATGATAACAAAACTTAGATTACCATTAATTGATTGGGATGTAGAAATGTTTGAAAGATTAGGCCCTACAAACAAATTAATTGATGTTAGTGCATCTTATGCATTTCTTGCTAAGAGTGAAAAAAATACTTTAACAGAATTGCGAATTGCTTTTTGTGGAAAAATAAAATTACGTTCAAATGAATTAGAAAATCAACTTATCGGTATAAAATTGCCAATTTCTAAAAAAGCAATTTCAAATATGATAGAAGTAGCATCAGAAATATATGACAAAGAATTGTCATATTTAGAAGAAGAACAACAAGAACTTGTACATCCAATGTTAAAAAGTCAATTCTTAAATCTATTAAGAAAATCTCTAGAAAAATTAACATAATGTATTGTTGTTATAAAAATGTCATATTTGTCATATTTACTTAAAATTTTGTCATATTTTAGAATTTTTGTCATATTTTAAGCGTGCAAAATATGACATTTTTTTGTGTAAAATTTATATAATGTCATATTTTTAATTCAAAATTTGTCATATTTTATGTCTTATTTTATTAAAAATGTCATATTTGTCATATTAAACAAAAAAAATATGACAAACTAAAATTTATTTGTCATATTTCTAACATCATTTATTGTCATATTTTGTCATATATAAAAATAAAATATGACAAATGTCTTATTTAATAAACATTGCATCACCATAAGAAAAGAATCTGTATCTTTCTTTTATGGCTTCTTGATAAGCTGACATAATATGACATCTATCAGAAAAAGCACTTACTAGCATCATCAAAGTAGATTCTGGTGTATGGAAATTTGTAAAAAGTTTATCAACTACTTTGAATTTATATCCTGGGTAAATAAAAATATTTGTACTGTAAGTTCCAGCTTTTAAACATTGATTTTCTTCATCCCAAGCAGATTCCAAAGTTCTAACAGAAGTTGTTCCCACAGCAAGAATTTTTTTACCTTCTCGTTTTGCTTTTGTAATTGCATTTGCAGTTTCTTCTGTTATTGTAAAAACTTCATGATGCATTTTGTGGTCTTCAATATTGTCAACACGCACAGGTAAAAAAGTTCCCAAGCCTACATGCAAAGTTACATATTCTTGGTTAATTCCTTTCATTGCTAAATTGTGAAGCATATCTTGAGTAAAATGCAAACCAGCAGTTGGACAAGCAGCAGAACCAGTTTCTTTAGCATAAACATTTTGATAACGATTTGAATCTTCTGTATTATCCTCTCGCTTAATGTATGGTGGCAAAGGAATGTGTCCGTTGTTTTCAAACCAAGTTTCATCAAGATTACATTTAAATGCAACAGTTCTAAATTCTGTACCTTCATCAATTTTATTTTCTACGATAGTTCCAATAGTTCCATCTGAAAATAAATATTCGCACCCTACTTTTTGTTTTTTTGCATTTTTTACCATTGCACGCCATGCAGAAGTAAAATCAGAATTCGCTAAAGAAGGCAAACTTTGTAAAGGAACATTTTGTAATATCATAAATTCTACAGGTTTTTCTGGAGTTTGTTGATTCATTTTTTTTGCTTGTTCAGATTGTATTTTTTTTGCAAAACATCTTGAACGACGCACTTTTGAATTGTTAAAAACCATCAATGTATTTTCATCAATTAAATCGATTAAATCTTGCATTTGATGATGTTCAACTTTTCCGCTAACTCTATCCATAACTAAAAGTTTATCTTGCCCACGAATTTCTGATGGAGTTTGCGCTATAAGTTCTTCTGGTAAATCAAAATAAAAGTCTTTGGTTTGCATCACTTCTTCCTTCTAAGCCAAGATGTTGTCTTGCTTTATCTGTAACAATTCTTCCTCGTGGAGTTCGTTGAATCAATCCACATTGAATTAAGTAAGGTTCGTAATAATCTTCTAGAGAGTCTACGCTTTCGCCAATAGAGATTGCTAAAGTTTCTGCCCCAACAGGCCCTCCACCGTAGTTATTGATTATAGAAAGTAAAATTTCTCTATCGTAGCGTTCTAGACCTAAAGTATCAATTTCTAATTTATCAAGTCCCGAAGTTACAACTTGTTTTGTAATTACCCCATTTGAATAAACTTGTGCAAAATCTCGCATACGGCGTAAAATTCTGTTTGCAACACGAGGCGTTCCACGAGAACTACTTGCCATCAAAAGAGCAGCATCTTCATCAACTTTTACATTTAAAATTCCAGCAGAGCGTTTAATGATAGAAGCAAGTTCTTCTTCTGTATAAAAACTAAACCGTTGAACAATTCCAAATCGGCTGATTAAAGGACTTGAAACCATACCAGCTTTTGTAGTTGCTCCCACAAGCGTAAATTTTGGAATTGGAATACGCACAGTTCTAGCGGCTGCTCCCTGCCCGATTATCCAGTCAAGTTCGTAATCTTCCATTGCAATATAAAGCATTTCTTCAATTGCAGGTTTTAATCGGTGAATTTCGTCAATAAAAAAAACTGAGCCTTCTGTAATTGTAGATAAAATTCCTGCTAAATCTTTTGGTTTATCTAAGGCTGGTGCGCTTGTAACTTTAAAATCTACACCAAGTTCTCTAGCGGTAATTTGAGCAAGAGTTGTTTTTCCAAGTCCCGGTGGTCCAATTAAAAAAAGATGATCCATACTTTCTTTTCGTGAACGAGCAGCTTGAATAAAAACACTTAAATTTTCTTTTACTTTTGTTTGACCAAGAAATTCATCAAGTAACTTAGGGCGAAGATTTAAATCGTTTTCTTCATCACCTGTTTGAAAATCAGAACGAACAACTGAATCATTTATCATAATGAAAGCTCCACAATTGCCTTTCTAAATAAAAGTTCTTCTTTTGCACTTTGACTTAATGAAGAATCAATATCTTTTGCAATTTTTTCTATTACAATTTCGCAGTTCTTTTTGTCGTAGCCCATATTTGTTAAAGCAACAATAACATCATTCCAAACAGAAACTTTGCTTGTGGATTTTTCATTTTCAGAAAGAAGTGTGAGTTTTCCTTTTAATGTTAAAAGCATTTTTTGTGCAGTTTTTTTGCCAATACCAGAAATCTTTTCTAATTTTGCTAAATCTTCATTTTCTAAGGCTTCAACAAGTAAGGTATAAGGTAAAGAAGAAAGGATTTTTAATGCGCCTTTAGGTCCAACGCCGTCAACTTTTAATAAATCTAAAAAAACAGAACGCTCTTCTATTGAAGAAAAGCCAAAAAGTTTCATTGCATCTTCTTTGTGATACATCCAAGTATAAATTCTTGCTTGACTTCCTACTGTAGCAAGTGAATTTAAAGTTGATTCAGAAACGGATAAACTCCATTCGATTCCAGAGGAAGTTTCTAAATGCAAAATTTGAGGAAATTTAGCGGTAATTGTGCCAAAAATACTGTTAAACATGGTTATATTTTACTATATACGCAAAGTTATTTCAATGTAGGAATTGATTTATTTAGTCGAGTAATTCCAGTTGAATTTACATGAGTTATTGCGGCAGCGATGGCATCGGCAGCGTGGTCGGGCTTAGGAATTTCTTGTAGACCAAGTAGCATTTTTACACATTTTTGCACAAGGGCTTTATCAGCAGTTGCAGTTCCAGAAACTGATTGCTTTATTGTGTTTGGAGAATATTCACTTAAGGGAATTGTATTTTGAGCAAGACACAAACTGATAACTCCCCTTGCCTCTGAAACGCCTAAGGCACTGGTAACATTTTTTGCAAAATACAAAGTTTCCATAGAGGCTTGGTCTGGCTTAAATTCATTTATTACGGATAAAATTTTATTGTAAATTTCTAGTAATCTAATTGAATGATTTTGTTTTGAGTCAGTTTCTATACATCCGTAAGATATAAGGCGAAATCTATTTCCGTCAGATTGAACTATGCCCCAACCAGTTGAAGCAAGGCCGGGGTCGATACCGAGAATAAGCATAGGGTCAGTATAAAACATCTATAAAATATTTACAACTTATTTGTATAAAAAGCCTAGCCAGATGAATTTTGTAAACTTTTAAATATTTGTGGGAAAAAAGAACGAAAGAATTTTTTTTTATTGGCTGACTTGCATAAAAAAAAGTGCTCTCGGCAAAAATTGCCCTACCTCGCGGTTCCTCCTTTCAGTCGTCAAGGCTTCGGCATGTCAATTTTTACCTACGCACTTTTTTTTACAATTCGCTACTACACGAATTTGTTTTCGTTCTTTTTGCGACGATATTAAATTTAGCATGATGTTTCTGGTTAGGCTTTTTTACGATATGTATTAGCAAATATTTTATAGCGTTCTAGACTTTTGGGGAGAAAAAAAGGATAAAGGAAAACATCTATAAAATATTTACAATGTATTCATAAAAATCCTAGCCAGAAAAAATGTTGTAAATGTGGAATATATGTGGGCAAAAAAGACGAAAGAAATATTGTTTATTTAGCAATTTGCATTAAAAAAGGCTCTCGCCCAAAATTGCCCTACCTCGCGGTTCCTACTTTCAGTCGTCAAGGCTTTAAGTAAGCCTTCGGATTACAAACAAGTTTTGTTTCACAAAACTTGCGGCTACTTTTTTTGCATAAAAACTTTTAACAATTCGCTACTACACGAATTTGTTTTCATTCTTTTTGCAACGATATTGTAAATTTAGCACGATGTTTCTGGGTGGGATTTTTTACGATATGTATTAGCAAATATTTTCTAGCGTTCTAGACTTTTGGGGAGAAATAGAATGAGAGAAAACTCTGTCATGCTGAACTTGGTTCAGTATCTACTTACAAAATTATCACACGGATTGGAAATGTCTAACGACATTTCTGTAAGTAAAACAAGAGTAAAAATTACAAAGTGTGAAAGTTTTGGTTTTTAGATAAAAAATACTGTCATGGTAAATTCATATTGTCATGCTGAACTTGGTTCAGTATCTACTCAAAGAGATTCCGAATCAAGTTCGGAATGACGGATGGTTTCTGTTATGATAAATTTATTTCAGCATCTGCTTACAAAATTATCACACGGATTGGAAATGTCTAACGACATTTCTGTAAGTAAAACAAGAGTAAAAATTACAAAGTGTGAAAGTTTTGGTTTTTAGAAAAAAAATACTGTCATGGTAAATTCATATTGTCATGCTGAACTTGGTTCAGCATCTACTCAAAGAGATTCCGAATCAAGTTCGGAATGACAAATGATTTTATGCAACCCGAATCAAGTTTAACATGACAAATATTTTATGAACTCTATCAAATTCATCATGACAATAATTTTTACAATGAACGACAGATTCTGAAACCTATAGTACCATCTGCATTCGTTAAAGGCTCTGGGCGCCATCCAACCCTGCTAAAATTAGAACAATTAGAATGGGAATCGTAATAATATCCACCACGAATAACTCTAGATACTGAATCTTCTGAACCTGTTGGATTGGTAACTTCTAAGTTTTCTGGGATAAAATTTTCTTCATAATAATCCCAACACCATTCTTGTACATTACCAGCCATATCATACAAGTCTAATATGTTTGGTGTTTTTTTGCCTACTTGGTGTGTTATTGTTTCAGAATTATCAACAAACCAAGCATAATTTAAATAGTCATCCGAGCTATTTCCTGAGTTACCTGGAATATACCAAGTCCAATCATCTTGAGTTGTATCTCCACCACGGGCAGCAAATTCCCACTCGGCTTCGGTTGGTAAGCGATAACCTTTTTTGGTTTGGTCAAAGTATGGAAGATTTTTATCAGATGCATCGTCAGTGGTATATACAGTTAAAAGAGATTCATCTGTATAATAAACGCAATAAGATTTTCCCATAGTTTGCTCTGTTAGCTCATTACAAAATGCAACTGCTTCATACCAAGAAACTGTTTCAACAGGACGTAATTCTTGAATTTCGCCAGAAGTTATATTAGCACTACTTGTAAAAGTACTTGGATTTTTATCCATAATTGCTTCGTATAATTCTTGAGTTACTTCATACTGCCCTATTGCAAATGGACTTAAAGTTACACTACCATCCCAATACAAACCAAAAACACCATTCACTTCGACAGAACAATCTATATATGTTTCTTCAGAAATTACTGTAACAAGTGAAGTATTTGTTAATGGAGAACCTGAAATTGAAATTCCATTTGTATCGGTGTAATTGGCTATTCCTCCCCCTGAACCACTAGAAGAATCTTTTTCCCATGTGTAATCTGCATAACCTTGATCATCATCATCAGAAGCATAAGTCAAATTGGTTACATCAAAATTTGTTACAGTTACAGATTCTGTTAGCCCTTCATCATTTTTTACAGTCCAGTTGTTTGAATCGGCAAATTCAACTTTTTCCAAATTTTCACAACCATAGAATGCGTATTTGCCAATTTTTGTAACAGAATCTGGAATAGTTAATTCTGTAAAATTTGTACCATCGTAACCTAAACAACAATAGAATGCATAGTCGCCAATTTCTTGAACATTATTTAGAACTACAGATGTAATTCCTGTTTCAGCCAATGCATAATCTGCAATTTTTGTAACAGAATCTGGAATGCTTACATCTAGAAAAGCATACGGCCAAGAGATTAACTCTTTTTCATCTTTTGAAAGTAAGATTTGGCCACTATCATCTGTGGTATATTTTGAATTACTTGTATCAACAGTAAAAGTTTCAAGACTCCAAGCACCATAAAATGCATTAGAAGGAATATCTGTTAAATCAGCATGAATTGTAACAGATGTTAAATTAGTTGCATCTCCAAAGGCATACTCAGCAAGAGAAGTTATATTTTCTGGAATAGTATAATCTTTTGTTGCAGATGGATAAGAGATTAACTTAGATTTATATTTGCTTAATAAAATTGCAGGCTTAGATTCATCAACTGTAAAATATTGATTATCAGCAGGAACTACAAATTTAGTAAGATTTATACATCCTTGAAATGCACTTGCATCTATAGTTTGTATAGTTGAAGGCAATGTAATACCTTTTAAACTAGTTAATCTATAAAAAGTTTGTGGAGGAAGCTCTTGAATTTGTGTTGAAGATAAATCTAAATAAACAAAAGCAGTTGGATTTCCTTCATCATCTAATAGATTATACAGTTCGTCATATATATCAGTTTCTAAATCATAAGCAATTACATTAGAAGCAAGTTTTATATAATGCTCACCTGCTGAAATATTTGAAATAACACTAACTGCATTAGCAGTACCAAGACCACCTATCAAAACTTCAGAAGAACCATCGGTAATGTTTATCCTTTTACAAGGACGAACATAACAAGGAGTACTAAGTGAATTTTCATCTTGAGTACCACTTGACATTCTCATAATATAGGCATTTCCTGCACTTGTATACGTAGAAGACCAGTAAGAAAACGAAGTTGCAAGTGTAGTTGCATTTTGACTTGTTAAAGTACTATTTAAAGTTTCAATATTAGATTGAATTATTGAAAGTTCTTGAGATGCTGGCAAATACCAAGTTCCAGCTTCGCCTTCTGTATCTCTATAAGTTAAACAATAATAAAATGCAGGAAAGTCATCAGAAGAAAAGTCTGCTGAATTTGTTGTAATAAATGAATACCAATTTGTCATATTTTGGCAACCATTAAACTCATTGTTAAAATTATTGGTAGTAGGTGCATTTTCTTGTATCTGTGTAACACAATTTCTAGTACCGTAACCAAGTTGTTCTTCTTCTAAGCCAATAATGTAAACATATTCAGTATCTGTTTTAAAAACTACGCCTATTGGAGTTCCGTCTATTGGGTAAACATCACCTACGCTATAAGTAGATGTAGTTCCACCGCTAGGAATATCTTGAAGCTCACCGTTAATGATGTTTTGTGTAATATCCGAACTATTTTGTGTAACTCCTGCTATAATTACTGAACCAGCTCCATTGATAGAAGCACCACAATTAATTTCATCACAAATATTATCTTTTATTGTCGAAGTTTCATCCACAGTCAAGGATCCTGTTGCTACATAAACACCGGCACCGCTTGGAGCTTTACAACCGCTGATAGTTCCGCCATTCATAGTGAAATTTCCTTTATTAATATATACAGCACCACCAGCACTATTTGCAGTACAACCCCTAATAGTTCCGTCGTTCATAGTCACAGTATTTGGGTCACCTTGCCAAATATACAAAGCTCCACCTTCAGGAGCAGTACAATCAGAGATAGTTCCGCTTTCCATATTAAATACACCACCATAACCAATATGTACAGCACCACCATTTTGATTTGCAGTACAATTACTAATAGTTACATCATCGTACATGGTAAAAGATCCGCCAATAGCAATATGTACAGCTCCACCAGTTTTACTTGCAGTACAATTTGTAATAGAGCCACCGTACATTGTAAAAGGTTTTTCTATTTTAACAGCACCACCTTCTTCAGCACCTGAATTATTTTGCAAAATACAATTTGTAAGAGTTAAACTATCACTTTGTGAATAAGCCCATATCAGTGTACCTGAAGCCGTAATATTATCATCTTTGCCTCCATCCACTGTTATTTTGTAATCTTCAGAACCTAATTCTAAACTTCCCTGAATACCATTAGCAACACCATTAATAACAAAAAATGTGCCAGTAAAAGCTGAACCATCATCATTTTTTTCACGAGAAATTTTTACATCCCTTTGTGCTGTAATTTTAATAGGCTTTGTTACATATATTGTTTTTGTTGCAGTCAAATTCTCTGCAATTACAAATTTTGATATTGAAGTGTTTGTAATTTTATCACTCAACTCATTCCAAGTAGAAACTATACTAGCATCTTTAATTTCAACTTTATATTCATCTGTTAAAGTAATGTTTAGAGTAAGTTCTTCTTCTGTTTTGTTTACTATCTTGTAAGTGGTATTATTATTTTCTGAAGTAAAAGTAAAAATAAAATTGTCAGTATCTTCACTTGTATTAAGGAATCTTATACATTCATTCCAGTCAGACTCATCATTTGGAACAGTAGCAAAACTATCCATCAAAAGAACATCGTAAACATAGTCACTTCTAGGTTGAATTGTAACTTGTTGAGTAAAAGGTAATGTTGTGCTTTTGTTCCAAGTACTATCTGTTTTTATTGCAAAAACTTTTCCTGTATTATCAAGTGTTGTTATGTTCTCAATTTTATAATTAGAAATTTCTATAACATCACCAGCAGTTTGCCCTTCACTCAAAATACCATCGATAATATATTCTTCGTTTGCAGTATAAACAGGAACAAAAACATTACAAGTTTTTGTATCAGTTCCAATTTCAGTTGGTGTATTCCAAGTTTTTGCAAATTGTTCAGAATTTGTTGTTTTGGCAACTATTGATGTTTTCAAATTTTGATTACTAGAGTTCATATTAAAAGAAGCTTTGGACAATCCTGTGTTAGAAATATAATCTCTAAGTTGTAAACTTACTCCAGTTGAATTTAGAGTAAGTTTATAGCCAGAATTATTGTTTGTTGACTCAGTAGTTTTTTCAACCTGAATAATATCATTATTTGGATTGCCTTGTAAGTAAGAAGTTATACCTTCTTTACTGATATAAAAACTCAAGATTGGCAAATTAGATTGATCAGTTGTTTCTGTTATAACAAGATTTGATACATAAACTGTCTTTGATAAACCTGTTCCAATTGAAATTCCGTTTTGAGAATTAGCCTTTAAGTATCCAGTTTCAAAGGAATAAGTTTTCCATTCGTTTCCAACAGTAAAAAACATATCAGTTTCGGCAGCGGCAATTCCAACTACAGTTTGTTCGGTAGCTTTTAAATCTACAGAAATTGTGTAGTTGTATCCTTCAGTAAATGAAACATTTTCGTCATTTGATTCTATCAAATACGACCAAATTTCATCTGAATCATTAGGATTAAAAACCTTAATCGTAGCAAATTTGTCGCTATCTACGGAATAAGAGGCACCAGTTGAAACAGGGGATCCATCTTTGTCTTTTAAGATAAAAGAATAATTAAAAGACAAATTTTTTTCCCACTTAGCATAAAGTGTTATATCTTGAGTAATTCTATACTTGTTATCTCTCTCAAGTTGTACTGGAGTTTGCAAAGCTTCATCAGTATACCAGCCAGCAAAATCGTAACCTTCTTTTGTTGGTTTTGGCAAATCAATACATTCATTGGCGTTGTAAGTCATAGATGTGGAAGAACCAGATTCAAAATTTCCGCCATTTAATGTAAAGTAAAGATTAAATAATTGAGCTAAGTTATTAAGTGTGTATTCACCTTTACTACATAATCCTGGGGCAACTCTTACAATACAAGAATAAGTATTTATTGTTTCAAAACCTTGTGTAGTTACCTTACTTTTTTGAAGTTGTATTTTTAATAGATAATTTCCTAAAGGTATACTATCGTTTGTATAATCTACAGATGATAAAAAATTAGTTTCAGCAGAAAATACATTTTCTTTAAAACTTTGTGTTTCAAAATCATTTTCAGAAGGATTCCATTTATATAAAGTTGCAATTGCATTTGAAACTACATTTGCTGGAAAGTTTAATGTAAAATCAATACTACCAGGAGCAGCAGAATCGCCTGTAGCTTCTTTCATTTTAAAATTTAATACATTTGTACCAAGTTTTATTTCTTGTGACTCTATGATTGAATATAAAACCCGCTTTCCATCGTTTCCAACCCTATCAACAGAAAGACTAAATTTATAAGTTCCTGTTGCTAAAGTAAAAGAATCTGCTAACATATTTTGATATGCTGTTTTAGAACCATCTTCTGTATCTGTCCATTCTTCTGTATAACATGTTCCAGATTCACCAGACACTGTCAATTTCCATGTTAGGCCATGGGTATTTTCTGTAAACGCTTCTGGTAAAACAGTACGAGGCATTTTTGAAGATATTTTTACGGTTGCAACATTTGTTTGCAAGGTTGGTGTTTGAATTACATTTGTAGGAATATCCTGTTTAGGAGAAAATAAATTTTCACAAGAAAAAAGTGTCAATAACAAAATTCCTATAATTGATAAATTAAAAATTTGTTTTTTCATACATTAACTCTCCTTACTCTTCATTTATTTTCAATATTGCTTCTACAGAATACAAATTATCGTCAGTATATTTTACAACAAGCATAATTGTATGGCTTCCGACGTCAAAATCTCCATAATTTAAAATATTATCATCGCTAGGACATATTTCACCATCTACATACCAAGCAACAAATTCATATCCAGCAGGAATTATAGGAGAACAAGTAAAATCATCTTCGTCAAATTCAATTGTTAAGCCTTCAACATCTGTATATGAAGGGAATGTTACTGTGATATTAGATTTTGGCACAGTATATGAGGCTTGTGTTATTTCACTATCTAACATTCCTTCACAAATTGCATATGCAAAAATTGTTGTTTCTGTAGTTATTTCAATTTTTGTATCTTTTGTGTATTCTTGATAATCACTTGTTTCACCAACTTTGTAGAAAATTGATGAATTTTCTGTTGAACATGAAAGAGTTACAATGGTTCCAAGGCTAACATCTCCACTTGTTGGCGAAATTACAACACTTGCTACTTTACTCTTATCTCGCCATTTTGCATAAAGGGTAATTGAATTTTCTTCTTTGTTCAAACCTTCAAAATTTTGTGAAAATGTTATACTTGTTATTGAACTTACACTAAAATCTTCTTTTGTATACCAACCATCAAATTCCATATTTTCTTTGGTTGTTGAAAAGCTTTCTAAGTTAATTGTTGCTCCATCAAAATAAATTTCATTGCTTTCTACAGATGTTCCACCATTGGTATCAAAATTCAATGTATATTGATATA
>JAXJWW010000018.1:0-12892 GCA_036307825.1 Treponemataceae bacterium
CTATTTTTTCGTTTTGATGTTCAAGTACTATTTTTAACTTGAACTCCTTAGAATATTTGGGCATAAAAAATGCACCTCCTAAAATTGTAATTTATTTGTCCAACTTTAGGGGTGCAGTTCAGTGAGGAACTAGCAGGGACTGGGGCAATTTTGGGAGAGAGCCTTTTTTTATGCAAATCCGCCAATAAACAATATTTCTTTCGTTCTTTTTTGCCCACATATATTCCAAAGTTACGATATTTTCTGGCTGGGATTTTTATGCAAATTTTCTAGTTATTTTTCTAGATGTTTTATGCTTTTTGTGATATATTTCATACTATGATTACCAAAGAAATTTCAGATAAAGAATTATCAAACTTTATAAATTCTCTTTACCCAGATGAGATGAGTGTTTTTGTTATGGCTGGTGGGCGATTTCGTGGGGCATTGTTCCATGGAACACGATTTGTAAATCAAATGAGAGCCCAGCATAATCTTGGCATTTTAGAAACACAAGTTCTTGGACAAGCTTGTCTTTCTGGTGCCTTGCTTCTTCCAACAATGAAAGGTCGTGAATATGTAATTTTTAGATACGATACCAATGGACCTGCAGCAGGTTTTTCTGTAGAAGCTGATAGCAAAGGTACAGTTCGTGGTTATCTTTTGCAAGACCCAATTCCTATCGATAAACCTTTGGAAAATTGGGATTTATCTCAATTTTTTGGAGAAGGGACTCTTTCAATTTCAAGATTACCAGAAGGTGCAAAAGAATTTCAGCGAGGAACAGTAGAAATTCGTCATAAAAATATTGCAAAAGATTTGGCTTGGTATTTTCAACAGTCTGAACAAACTCATACTGCTTTTACTACAAGTATCATGATGGATAAACTTGGTCGAGTTATCGGAGCTGGTGGAATGTTCTTACAAAAAATGCCATTTGAAGGCGGAAAATCAAATTCATCTGTAAAAAATGACGATGAGTTTGCTTCCATGAGTGATGAAGAACTTGTTGCAAAAGTTGAACACGCTTTTTCTGCTTGTCCATCTCTTGGTCAATGGTTTTCCGAAGGAGGAGACGCAGATGATGTTATCTACGGACTTTTCCGAGAATTCAAACCTTCTGTTGCTCTTAGACGAGATGTTCGCTTTGATTGTCCTTGTTCAAAAGAAAAGTTTTTATCACATGTAAAAGCTTTGTCAAAATCTGAACTTGAAGACATCAAGAAAAATGGACCTGACCCATTAGAAATTGTTTGTCATAATTGTTCTAGCGTTTACAATATCAGCGTTGCTGAACTTGGAATTTAATTTATTTCAAACTTTATTGAACAAAAATATTATTTTTTGTACTATATAACTATCAATTTATTTTAGATTTATAAGGAAATTTGTATGTCTACACCTTTACAAAATTATTTAGCAAATACTCCAGCGGATAAAATCAATCCAGCTATGGTATCTTATGTTGCAAATCTTCAACAAGTTGCAGAAGTAGGACCAGAAATTGCCGCTTCAATTGTAAACGAATTAGAAAATCAAAGAAGCCACTTAAAATTAGTTGCTTCAGAAAATTATTGTTCTTTAAATGTTCAAGCTACAATGGGAAACCTTTTAACAGATAAATATGCAGAAGGATATCCTGAACATCGTTATTATGGTGGATGTGTAAATATCGACGCTGTTGAAAATGTTGCTGCTCGTGAAGCAGAAGCTTTGTTCGGCGCTGAATATGCTTATGTTCAACCACACTCTGGAGCAGATACAAACTTAGTTGCTTACTGGGCAATTTTAAGTGCTAAAGTTGAAACTCCTACATTAGAAGAACTTGGTGTAAAATCTCTCGGTGAATTAACAGAAGAACAATTTGCTGAACTTCGCAAAAAGTTTGGAAATCAAAAATTGATGGGACTTGACTATTCTTGTGGTGGTCACTTAACACACGGATATAGAATGAATGTTTCTGCTCGTATGTTTGAAAGTCATCCATACGGTGTAGATAAAGAAACTGGTCTTTTAGACTACGATGCAATCGAAAAACAAGCAATGGAAGTAAAACCATTGATTCTTCTTACAGGATATTCTGCTTATCCAAGAAAAATTAACTTCAAAAGATTCCGCGAAATTGCAGATAAATGTGGAGCAGTATTAATGGTTGATATGGCTCACTTTGCAGGTCTTGTTGCTGGTAAAGTTTTTGAAGGTGATTACGATCCTGTAAAATGGGCTGATATTGTTACAACTACAACTCACAAAACATTACGCGGTCCTCGTGGTGCTATGATTCTTTGTAAAAAAGAATTTGCAGATTATGTAAACAAAGGTTGTCCAATGGTTTTAGGTGGACCACTCGGACACATTATGGCTGCAAAAGCAATCGCTTTCAAAGAAGCACGCACACAAGCTTATCAAGATTGGGCACACAATGTTGTTAAAAATGCAGCAGCTCTTGCTGAAGGTTGTAAATCATACGGAATGCCACTTCAAACTGGCGGAACAGACAATCACTTGATGCTTGTTGATGTTACAGGATATGGACTTACAGGAAAACAAGCTGAAGCAGCACTTTTCAAATGTGGTGTAACAGCAAACGCAAACGCACTTCCTTACGATAAAAACGGTGCTTGGTGGACAAGTGGAATTCGAATTGGTACACCAGGTCTTACAACTTTAGGAATGAACGAAGACGATATGAAAGAAGTTGCTTCAATTATCGACTTTGTTCTTAAAGGAACAAAACCAGGTCTTACAAAAGACGGAAAACCTGCAAAAGGAAAAATTGAACTTGACGAAACTGTACAAGCTGAAGCAAGAAAACGCGTAAATGCTTTACTTTCTGCACATGTTCTTTATCCAGAATTAGACTTGGATTTCTTGAAAAAAGAATTTGTAAAATAATTAAGGAACGATACAAAATAAAATGAAATTAGCTGTTACTTATAAAGACGGACAGGTTTTTCAACATTTTGGACATACTGAAATGTTTAAAATCTTCGACATTGAAGACGGCAAAATAATCAATAGTTCCGTTGTTTTTACAAATGGTCAAGGACACGGAGCTTTGGCTGGATTTTTGAAAGAGCAGGGCGTAACTAGTCTTATATGCGGTGGAATCGGTGGTGGAGCAAAAAATGCACTTGCTGATGCAGATATTTTGGTTTACGGTGGTGTTTCTGGAAATGTTGATGAAGTTGCCAATGCTTTGTTAAATGGAACTTTAGTTTTTAATCCAAATGTAACTTGTTCACATCATTCACATGAAGATGGACACAGTTGCGGAAGTGGACATAGTTGCCACTAAAATATGCTTAATCTATCGCTAGGTTTGTTTTGAATCTAGCGATATTTTTTTTATATTTCGTCATTCTGAATTTATTTTGTTATTTCGAATTTATTTCGGAATCTATAAAGAAAATAACTCAAAAGGACATGTTTTTAAAAGGAAAATTTTTATGGAAAAAATAAATCATGCTGAAAAAGCAAAAGCATTGTTTGAATCAGGATATAATTGTTGTCAGGCTGTTTTATGTGCTTATGCCGATGAACTTGGACTTGATGAAAAAACTGCAATCAAAATTGCTTCTTCTTTTGGTGGTGGAATGGGACGAATGCGAGAAGTTTGTGGTGCCGTTTCTGGAATGTTCATGGTTAGTGGTTTACGAGATGGTTATACAAATATTGATGGTGAAAATTCCCATGAAGAAAAAATGGCTCACTATGAAAGAATCCAAGAACTTGCAAGAAAGTTTATAAATGAAAACGGTTCTATTATTTGTCGTGAACTTTTAGGTCTTGCTCCAAAAAAATCTTCTTTGGATATGGGAAATCCTGAACCAGAAAAACGCACAGAAGAATATTACAAAAAACGACCATGTGCAGAACTTGTTGCCATGGCCGCTAGTTTTTTAGAAAAAGAAGAATAAATCAAATTCTTCTATAATAAATTTGTAAAATTGATAAAACTAAACTTCAGCTTTCCACAAACCGTGTAAGTTGCAATATTCATAAACAGCGATTGGTTTTTCATCATGTAGTATGAATGTTGCTTCTGGTTTGTTATCTGGAGTTAGCGAAATTCTGTGTCCACCTTTATCTGTTTGTAGATAAATCCATTGGATATAATGAGCATCTGTCATTGGATGTTCTACACTTCCAACTTTTGCTTTGATAATTTCGTATCCATCTTTTGTTTTTTCTACAGATACAACAGGAACGTGTTTTTCAAAAGCGCCATCTGATGTGTTTGCAACTAATTCATGCATATTTTCGCCACAACAAACCATTGGAACACCAGAATCTTGAATAACTCCTACAATATTTCCGCAGTGTTTACAAATAAAAAATTTAACCTTTGTCATAAAGTTAGTGAATCCTCCATAGTGATTATTTGTTTTCTATAAATTAAATATACAACAAATGTTTTGTTTTGACAAATTTTATATTTATAGATTACGATGAAATTTTATTCACCATGATAATTTAACAAAGTTGTAACTTTTACAGGATTTAAAACTTCTTCATATTTTAAAAATGGAAGTCCTACAATTCCAAAAAATTCAGCTACAGTTGCTCCACCTTGTTCAATTAGGTTTTGTGATGCTTTTAAAGTTCCTCCAGTTGCGATTAAATCATCAATAACAAGTATTTTTTGATTTTCTTTAATATCTGCTTTGTGAACTTCAATTTCAGCAGTTCCATATTCAAGTGCATATTTGCAAGAATAAGTTTGTCCCGGAAGTTTTCCTTTTTTTCTAATAAGAATCAAAGGAATGCCAAGTTGTTCTGCAAGAGGAGCGGCAAAAACAAAGCCTCTAGATTCAATTCCTGCTACTGCATCAATTTTCATATTTGAATATCGTGCAACCATTTCATCAATACAAAGTTTAAAAGCTTTTGGCTCTACAAGTATTCCTGTAATGTCATAAAACAAAATTCCCGGTTTTGGAAAGTCAGGAATTTTTCTAACTACGCTATCAAGATATTTTTCTGTGTCACTCATAGTTATCTATTATAAATTCACTTGCTAGTATTTTCAACCATTAGAATACGTTTTGAACGAACAAGTTCTAAATTTTCTTGAAGATTTTTAGTTTGTTCATCTTGAATTTGTTTTTTTAGCTTATCAAGAGACTTTTCAAAAGATTCTATGTGAGTTAAAAGTTCAGTTTTATTTGCTAAAAATAATTCTGTCCAAAGGGGAGCATTTATCATTGCAATTCGAGTTAAATCTTCAAAACTTCCACCACCAAACTGAGTGATTTGTGTATCTTCGGCACTTTCAACTAGGGCAGATGCGATAATATGGCAAAGTTGTGAAGTAAATGCAATTTTATGGTCGTGAGTTTTATAATCAGTTGTAATGATATTTGTAAAACCTATTTTATAAATTATTGATTTTAGAATATCAAGATTTTCTGGTTTTGTATTTTTATATGGCATCAAAATATAGTTTCTTCCTGCAAAAATTTTGCTGCTAGAATGAAGGTAGCCTTCTTTTTCGCTTCCAGCCATTGGATGACCTGGAATAAATTGTGCAGTTGTTTTGGGATTTATTCCACTTAAACCTTGTGGAATTGCTTCTACAAGTTCAGTTTTTACACCAGAAATATCTGTAATAATTGCATTTTCTTTAAAATATTCGATATTATTTTTGATAAATTCCTTTGTTGCTTTTGGATACAAACAGATAAATACAATATCACATTCACTTAACATTTTTTGAGTTTCTTCTACGGAGTAAAATTCGTCGATAATTTTTTCTTTTTTTGCTTCTTCTAAAGTTTGAATTCTACAATCGCTTGCTAAAATTTTGCCTTGAGAATTTTCTTTATTAAGAATTTCGTTACGGATTGCTTTTGCAATAGAGCCTCCCATTAAACCAAGTCCAAAAAATCCGTAAGTTAGGGAAGAAAGTTTTTTTTGCATGTTAAAGTTGCTTTCAATTGTATTCATCTGTTTTTCCTTTTTGCAAATAAATTAAATTATTTTTCCTTCAATTTCTGCGTATTTTCGCATTTGTTTCATCAAATTATCAAATTCACTTGGAGTGATAGATTGTTCTCCGTCGCAAAGTGCTTGTTGTGGATTGTTGTGAACTTCAACCATAATTCCATCGGCACCAGAAGCGATAGCCGCTTTGCTCATTGTTGGAACCATCCAAGCAAGTCCTGTTGCATGGCTTGGGTCAACGATTACAGGAAGATGACTCACTTTTTTCAAGTAAGGTACTGCGGATAAATCCAAAACATTTCGTGTAAAATTATCAAAACTTCGGATTCCGCGTTCACAAAGAATGATATTTTCATTTCCTCCTGCCATAATGTATTCTGCTGACATCAAAAGTTCTTTTACTGTGTTTGCAAGACCTCGTTTTAATAAAATTGGTTTTCCACAATGTCCTAATTCTTTTAACAAAGTGAAGTTTTGCATATTTCTTGCGCCAATTTGAATTACATCAACATCGTTAAAAATTTCAAGTTGATTTATAGACATCAATTCAGAAACAATAGGAAGACCTGTGATTTTTTTTGCTGCAAGTAGTAGGTCGATTCCTTCGCAACCTAATCCTTGAAAAGCATAAGGTGAAGTTCTTGGTTTAAATGCACCACCTCGTAAAAATGTGGCTCCAGATTTTTTTACATCTTCTGCAATACTGATAATTTGTTCTTCACTTTCTACGGAACATGGACCTGCCATTACAGCAAAGTTGTTGCCACCGATTTTTGTGTTTTGGCAAGGAACAACAGTATCTTCTGGATGAAATTTGCGATTTGCCATTTTGTAAGGTTCGTTTACTCTCATTACTTTTGCAATTACAGGATTTGCTAAAAGTGATTCTTCTCTCATGTGGGAAGTATCACCTACCAGTCCTATAATTGTTGTGTTTTCACCTTTTGATTCATGAATATCAAGTCCTCTTGCTTTTAGATTCTGAATCAACCCTGAAACTTCATTTTGTGAAGCATTTTGCTTTAATACTAAAATCATAAAAATCCTTCCTTAAGTGTAATTTTCAAAATTTCTTGCGCAAGTTTTGAAAAAAAATTTGTAAAAAAAAAGCGACTTCCCTAAGGAAGTCGCCTGCTAGCCAAAGTTAATAACACAGTTTATCAACCGATATTATCAGCATACCTCCAAAGGTGAACGAGAAAATTCAAAATAATAATAAAAGTAAACCATTGAAATAGCTTTTTTGCTATTTGCTACTTTTGAGAATATTGAATTTTTCTTCATCTTTGAAACTGTGTTCATATAATTAACGATAAAACTCTGCAAAAAAAATGTCAATATAAAAATATAAAATTTTTTATTGAATCGAATTAAAATTTTCCGTCAACTGCTAATTTAATTGCATTGTAAGCACCATTGTAAATTCCATCTTTGTTGTTTCGAATGATGTGTTTGCAATACATTTTTAGAAGATCGCTTTCTTCAATTAAAAGATTCATAGTTCTGTGCATACTTGTTGTAGAACCTGTTTCGATTGTTCCATCCCCGATTTCTGAACCACGAATTGCGCCCCAAGCTTCGTGTCGACCAACTCTTTGGATAAAAAGTTTTGGCACAGGATAGAATGAAAGTTCACTTGGTTTTGTAATCATAACATCACTTACACGCATCAAAATATTTGTTGCATAAACTGCAGCATAAAAATTTTCGTGTAGGAAAACATGGATACCGTATTCGTCAGATGTTCTACTGTGTTCTACAAATTGTCGAGTTTCTTCCCAAGAATTGTGAAGTGTGTATTGGATTTTATCTTTATCCAACATTTTTTTTAGTTCTTCCCAACGTCCAGCGTGATCACCCATATTTATAAAAAGAGTTGCTTTTTTATCTAAGATTTGTTGATAACAATTTTTTGCGATACTTGCAAATTTTGCAGCTTGTGCTCCAGCCCCACCCATTGTAAGCAAAAAGCGTCTAGGTTTTTTATCAGAAATTCGTTTTAATCTCATATCACAGTCTAACTCGATATTTGAAACGATTTCGTGATCAACATAGTGTCCTGTTTCAAAAATATTTTCTTCAGGTAAGCAATATTGTAAGTTTCCTTTTTCACCCATAGTGATAAAAGTTCTATATCCCATGTATGCAGAAGGGGACTGAACTGTGTGTGTGCTTCCTTCAACCAACCAGAAAGCAAGAGGATAGTTATCCGGAATTACATTTACAACATTGTTGATTCCTGATGCAACTGCTCCATGTCCAACCCAAGGATGAGTTGAAATAACGGGCATATCTTTGGGAATTTCATGAAATAATGGCGCAAAAATACGAGAAACTCGTTTGTTACTCAATGCTGAAGATAAATGTCGTCCTCCTTCAGAAGTAACATTTTCCCAAATGTGCTTATTAAACCATTTATTTTTTTGAGAAAGTCGAGAACCAATATTGTACCAACCTTCCATTGATTTTATTGTTTTACTAGCTGCTGTTTCAGGGAAAGCCATTAAGTCCATCCAATAAGGATTATAACCTAAATGCTTTGCGGCAGAAGCTAGAGCTAAAGTTATTCTACAATGTCCAAAGCCCATTCGGATTGTACCGATAATAATTCCTTTTTCTTTTGAAATTTTTTCTGGTGTGGAATTTATGTCGGCAAATGAACCAGATGGACAAATTATTCCAGATTCTTTTTCTTCGATAACATGTCGAATTGAAAAATCGTCGCAGTTATCTTGAGACGCAATTGTAGTCAATTTAGGATAATCTTCTGGATTAAACTTAAATCGTCTAGAATAATAATTATAAATAAATTGTCCTGATTTTGATTTCCGTCCAGGAATGACGTTTTTGAACATTGTTGAGTTACTCATATCAACTAATATTTTACATCAGGTTTTAAGAAAAGAAAAGTTTTTTATTTTGTATTTATATAGACTTTTTTGCATAAAATTGTAATAATATGCAAAAGATTGTATTGGAGGCTAAATTATGGCTAAATTACAAGGTGCATTTACAGCTTTAGTAACACCTATGTTTGAAGATGGCTCTATCGATTATGAAGGTTGGAGAAAACTTATTCAACTTCAACTTGAAGGCGGAATTTCAGGTCTTGTGCCACTTGGAACAACTGGAGAAACTCCTACTTTAGATGAATCTCCTGAAGAAGAAAAACTTATTGAAATTGTAGTTTCTGAAGTTAAACAATATAAAGAAAAACTTGCAAAAGAAGGAAAACCTCGTGATATTCCTGTTATTCTAGGTGCAAGTTCAAATAATACAAAAGACGCTGTAAAATATGTTCAGCGAGCAAAAGATATGGGAGCAGATTATGCTCTTGTAGTTACACCTTACTACAACAAACCATCTGACGAAGGAATTTATCGACACTTTGAAGCTGTTTCAAAAGTTGGTATGCCTATCATCGTTTACAATATTGCTGGTCGTACAGGAAAAAATATTAGCACAAGTTTACTTTGCAGAATTGTGGAACTTCCTAATATTGCTGGTGTAAAAGAAGCTTCTGGAGACATCAATCAGATGATGGATGTAATTGCAAAAATTTCTCGCAAAAAGCCTGAATTTTCAGTTTTAAGTGGAGATGACGGATTAACACTTCCATTGATTGCTGCTGGTGGTGATGGTGTAATTTCAGTTGTTTCAAATATTGCTCCTGCTCTTGTTACTGAACTTGTTACAAAAGCTCTTGAAGGTAAATTTGATGAAGCAAGAGATATTCACTACAGATTGTTACCTTTCTTCAAAGCAGCTTTTGTTGACGGAAATCCAACATCAATTAAATATGCAATGAACTATAAAGGTTTACCTGCTGGTGGTTTAAGACTTCCTTTAGTTGAAGTTCACGAAGAAGCAAAGAAAATTATTGAAAAAGCACTTAAAGAGTGTAATTTGTAAAATATAGGAGATTTTTGATATGGAAAAGAAAATTTCAGTTGGTGTTTTAGGTGCAACAGGAATGGTTGGTCAACGCTATATTTATCTTTTGGCAGACCACCCTTGGTTTGAAGTAACTTATGTTGCTGCTTCTCCTCGTTCTGCAGGAAAAAAATACTCAGAAGCAGTTTATTCTCGCTGGTTAATCGGAAGTGATATTCCTGAAGGTGTAAAAAATCTTGTTGTTCAAGATGCAAATGATGTGGACGCTGCAAAAGGAAAATGTCAATTTGTTTTTAGTGCATTAGAAATGGATAAAGAAAAAATTAAGGAACTTGAAGCTGCTTATGCTGCTGCAAACATTCCAGTTGTTTCTAATGCAAGTGCAAACCGTTGGACAGATGATGTTCCTATGTTGATTCCAGAAATCAACCCAGATCACACAGATATTATTGCTGCTCAGAAAAAACATCATGGTTGGGATAAAGGTTTTGTTGCTGTAAAACCAAACTGTTCTTTGCAATCATATATGGCACCAATTTACGCTTTACAAAAAGCAGGATACCCAATCAAAAGAATGATTGTTACAACAATGCAAGCTACAAGTGGAGCAGGTTATCCTGGTGTTCCATCTTTTGACATGATTGATAATGTTGTTCCATTTATCGGTGGAGAAGAAGAAAAAACAGAAAAAGAATGCTTAAAAATTCTTGGAAAAGTTGCAGGTGATAAAATTGAAAATGCTGCAGGTCCTTTAGTTGCTGCACATTGTAATCGTGTTCCTGTAATTGATGGACACACAGCTTGTGTAAGCCTTGAATTTGACTTGCCAGAAGACAAAAAACCTTCACTTGAAGAAATTGAAAAGGTATGGACTTCATTTAGAGGTGTTCCACAGGAATTAGATTTACCATCAGCTCCTGTTCAACCAATTCATGTTCGTCACGAAAATAATCGTCCACAACCACGCCGAGACAGAGAAACAGACAAAGGTATGGCTGTAACAATTGGTCGTTTAAGAGAATGTCCTGTTTTTGATGTAAGATTTGTTGCTTTAAGCCACAATACAAAACGAGGGGCAGCAATGGGCGGTATTCTTAACGCTGAACTTCTTAAAGCAAAAGGATTTTTTGACGCACTATAATTCATTCTGATAAATATTCAGCATGAAAACAAAAAAGGCTACCTTCAGAACATTTAGTTTTGAAAGTAGCCTTTCTTTTTTTTATCAATTTATTTTAGGAATTTTACAATTCACCCATAATCAATTTCCAAGCAACTGAACCCGGTTTTGGAATTGCAGGTAGTTCATCCCGTTTGAACCACATTGCGTCTTCGATTTCTTCTTCTTGAGGTTGAATTTTTCCTTTTTTATAATCTGCTTTAAATGCCAACATCAACTGGTCTGGGAATGGCCAAGCTTGACTTGTGATGTAACGCACATTTTCAACTTCGATACCAACTTCCTCTCGAATTTCTCGAACAACAGCTTGTTCTGCTGATTCTCCTGCTTCGATAAATCCTGCAAGACAAGTATAAACATCGTTGTTTCGGTGTTTATGTCTAGCAAGTAGAATTTCTCCATCTTTTTCAACTAAAACAATCATTGCTGGAGTTACAGTTGGATAAATATGAGTTTGACAGTCTGGACAAGTGCGAGCAGTTTCGAATTTATCGTCTTGCATTTGTGTACCACAATGTGGACAATATCTGTATTTCTTTCGCCACTTCAAAATTGAGTGAGCTCTGGCAGCCTTTGTGATAGCTTCATTTTTTGAGTTTTGTTTTGCAAAAAGCGAACGAATAGGAATCCATTTGCAACCAGCTGGCGCTGGACAATCATCTTCAAGAGCGATAGCGGTATATTGATATTCTGGTTCACCAAACCAATCGATTACAACTTGATGCTCAAAACATTTCTGAACGATTTTATCGGAAGGTAATTCCAAATTGTCAGAATCAACAACTAAAACAGAGTGGTTACAAAAAATATAGTGCAGACTCATTAATTCATTCTGCAAATTTGTTATCATTGGCATAAATATAGCATAACACGACTTTTTAAATTTGGCAAAGAAAAAATGTAAAATATTAGTTTATCGTTATTTTTTAGCTAAAGATTCAATTATTACATTTACTGCTTCTAAGTCAGTTTTTTTTAGACGATATAAATTTTTTATAGTTCTTGAAATTTGTTGATGAGATAAGTTTTCTTGAAGTAAGCCTGTTATAAGATATTCTACTGTTGTGCCAAGAAATTTTGCAATTTTTACCGCATTTTCAGCATTGGGAATAGATTTTTGCCCTGATAAATAGTTATCAATTGTATTTTTACTTATTCCAGTTCCACTGGCAAGCTCTTTTATTTCAATATCCTTTAGTTCTAGTAATTCTTTTAAGTTTTCTGCAAAACACATCATTCTATTATACTTAATAAAGTGATTATATCTTTACAAAACGCTTTTTAAGGTATATAGTAAATTATAAAGCACTTAATTAAGTGCTTCTTGTCTTTTTTTAGGAGGATGTATGAAAAAGTATTTTGCGTGGATTGTTACTTTTGTTGTAGCAATGAGTTTAGTTTTTTGTTTTGTAGGATGTAAAGGACCTGCAGATCCTAATTTTACTGAGCCACCTGTTGAAAAGCCTAATGATGAACTTGTGACTGAGTTAAAACCTATTGGTTTTAAAATTTCTTTACCAAAGGCAAATCGAGCTAGTTATTATTCTCAGGATGATGCAAGTTCTTATGTTGTAAAATTAACTAGAAATGGAACAGCTATTTCAACTCAAAATGGAACTCCAGGACAGACTTTAACTTTTACAGTTGAACAAGAAGGAACATATACTATAAATGTTGAAGCTTACAATACTGAAAAAACTCTAATAGCAGAAGGATCTGCTTCAAGAGCGATTACTTTTGCTGATGGCTATGTTAGTGTAGTTGTAGCTTTGTATCCAAAAGAAAAACCATCAGATCCCAGTAATCCTCCAGTAATAAACAAAGTTGATATTGGTGTTGATATTCAATGGGTACAACCAGACGACCGTATTTTAACAGTACAAACTAGTGGAA
>JAXJWW010000019.1:0-39087 GCA_036307825.1 Treponemataceae bacterium
CTATTATTATTATTATTATTATTATTCAAGTGAAAATATTTTATTTCCCAACCTTTTTTTATTCCCATAAAAACGCTAGATAAAATTTTCAAAACCTTAATTACCAACAGAAAGTAAAAATTGTGTTATTAAAAAATCAAATGCAAAAACACAAAATAATTTAAATTGAAAATATGTAAAAAAATGCGTAAGCAAAAAATGAAACACACCTGCCTTGCAAGCGATAGCGCAGCACCAGCAGGTCGTGGAGCATTTTTGGCTGAGAGCATTTTTTATAAATATTTGCTAGTAAAAAAAATATGTGTTTTTAGTATGAATATTTACCTACAAAACTAATCTTACTTTCTTTTACGAAAATTAGTATAAATTTTATCTAGATGTTTTGCTTAACCTGTGATAAAATTATAGTATGTTGACAGATATTGAAATTGCACAAAAAAATAAAATGGATAAAATTACCGATGTTGCTCAAAAAATCGGTTTAACTTCAGATGATTTAGAATTGTACGGAGATTACAAGGCAAAAATCAGTTTTTCAAAATTGAAAGAACTTCAGCAAAAAAAAGACGGTGGAAAAGTTGTTCTTGTTACAGCAATTACTCCAACTCCTGCAGGAGAAGGAAAATCAACTGTTTCTATCGGATTGGCTGATGGTTTAAATCGTATCGGTAAAAAAACAATCATCGCTTTGAGGGAACCTTCGCTTGGTCCATGTTTTGGTGTAAAAGGTGGAGCTTGTGGTGGTGGATATGCTCAAATCGTTCCTATGGAAGATATCAATCTTCATTTTACAGGTGATATTCATGCAATCTCAATTGCAACAAACCTTATCGCTTCTTTAATAGACAATTCAATTCATCAGGGAAATCCTTTAAATATTGACCCTCGAACAGTAAGTTGGAAACGCTGTGTTGACCTAAACGACAGAGTTTTACGAAACACAATTGTCGGACTTGGTGGAAGTGCCGAAGGAGTGCCTCGTGAACAACAGTTTTCCATCGCAGTTGCCAGTGAAATTATGGCAATCATCTGTCTTTCAAAAACAATAACAGATTTAAAAGAAAGAATTGACAATATCGTTATTGGATATACTTACGACAAAAAAATGGTTAAATTTGCTGAACTTAATTGTACAGGGGCAGTTGCAGCCTTGTTAAAAGATGCAATCAGACCAAATCTTGTTCAAACTTTGGAAAAAACACCAGCCTTTGTTCATGGTGGACCATTTGCAAATATTGCTCACGGATGTAACAGTATCAATGCAACTTTCTGTGCAAAATCTTTAGCTGATTTTGTTGTCACAGAAGCAGGATTTGCTGCAGATTTAGGTGCAGAAAAATTCATGGATATAAAATGCCGTTTAGCAGGAATTGAACCATCTTGTGTTGTAATTGTTGCTACAATTCGTGCCTTGAAAATGCACGGTGGTGTTAAAAAAACAGATTTAGCAAATCCTAACATTGATGCTTTGAAAAAAGGATTTGAAAATCTAAAAGTTCATATTCAAAATATCAAAAAATTTGGAGTTCCTGTTGTTGTGGCTGTAAATAAATTTATTACTGACACAGATGAAGAAACTTCACTTCTAGTTGATATGTGTAAAGAACTTGGTTCAAAAGTTTGTATCACAGAAGGCTGGGAAAAAGGCGGACTTGGTGCAGAAGAACTTGCAAAAGAAGTTGTAAATATCGTTGAGAACGAAAAATTTGATTTTCAGTTTTTATACCCACTTGAAATGCCTCTTAAAGAAAAAATTGAAACTCTCGCTACAAAAATTTACAGAGCAAGTCATGTGGAATTTTCAAGTACAGCGTTAAAAAAACTTGCTTCATTTACAGAAGCAGGTTACGGAAATCTTCCAATCTGTATGGCAAAAACACAAAATTCAATTTCTCACGATAAAACTTTGGTTGGTGCTCCAAGTGATTATGCTTTCCCTGTTCGTGATGTTCAACTTTATGCGGGAGCAGGTTTCGTGGTGGCTCTTTCAGGTGATATTATGACAATGCCTGGACTTCCAAAAATTCCTGCTGCTTGTAATATTGATGTGGATGATAATGGAGTTATTTCAGGATTATTCTAATCGACAAAAAACAAAGGTATTCTCATTTATTTTGTGTTTATCTTTGTTTTTTTGTTTGACGACCTTTTCTTCTTGCAATAATATTAGTTCCTTCGCCAAATTTGGACAAGATTACATAGCTGATAATATGTTGGTTATGGTCTATGTTTCTGGATCAAATTCCTTACGAAACGAAATTATTTGGGATCTTAATTCCATGGAAAAAGGACTTTTTATTGCAAAATCAAATGGTTTTACAAAATTAAAAGTTGTTGCTCTTGTTGATAAAGACAGTTCTGTTGGGGGAGAATCTTGGACAGGTACTCGACTTTATGAGGTTACGCCTTTTTTTAATGAACTTTCTACAAATAAAATTCATTCTCAAATTATTGAAACAGCATCTAATTCTCTTGGTGAATGGCGAACATCTGCCGATCAAGAAGAAGATATGGGAAATATCAAGACTTTAGAAAATTTTATTCTTTGGGCTACAGAAACTTACACTGATTATCAAAAGCATTCGCTAATTTTGTGGAATCATGGTGGTGGAGTTTATAGTGATTACAAACCAAATTATTTTATTTGTACAGATGATGAGTCTGGAAGAACTTCTGATAGTTTAGATAATGTTCTTTATGTTGGTGAAATTAGTGAGCTATTAGAAAAATATTATACTAAAAAAAAGTCTCTTGAGTTTTTGGGATTTGACGCTTGTTTTATGGGAATGTTCGAAGTTGCTTATCAATTTAGAAACTCTGTAAAATATATGACTTTTTCACCAGCAACTGAATTTGGAGGCTGGAATTACGAATATATTTTTAGTCAACCAGATTCTTGTTTATCTGGAAAAAATTTTGCCATAAATGCTGTTGATGGCTATAAAAAAGCGTATAGTTCTGTTGAGCCTAATAATACCATGACAGCAGTGGATTTACAGTTTGCTAGTGAATTAAAAGAAAAAATTGATATTTTGAGTGAACGTTTAGGAGAAGAATTTTCTTCAGATAAAACATCTATGCGCGAAAAAATGGAAAGGGTAAAAAATAATTCAATTCTTATGCATCAAAAAGGTGATAACAAGTTGAATTCTTTACTCTTATGTTATCCTTATTACGAACTAGGTTCATTACTTAGATGTTTTTCAAATGAAAATCTAACATTAAAAAATGATAATGGGGTAAAGTTTTTAACTTCTACGGCAAGTGCAGCTTTTCAGACACAGGATGTTTTAGAAAAAATGATTTTAAAAACATGGCTTGGTGGTGAGTATGGAAATGCGTATCGGGATAGTGAAAAATTAGCTGATAATACTATTGTTTTTACAGAAAATATACCTTATGGAATTTCAATTTTCTTTTCAAATAAAAACAATTTTTATCATCATAGATTTTATACTTCGGAAAAAACAGGAAGTTCTGGTGTTTTTGGATATGGTTGTATAGAAGCCGCTAATAAAACTGATAATGGCAAGATTGATACTTGGTATGAATTACAATGTGCTTTGTACGAATAAAATTATTAATAGGAGAATTATAAAATATGTTTGAAGTTAGAGTTGAAGCGGATTTTGCAGCGGCACATTTTTTACAAGATTATCATGGAAAGTGCGAAAATTTACATGGTCATAATTATAAAGTATATGCCCACGCAAAAGGTGATGAACTAGATAATGGCGGAATGCTTTTAGATTTTGGTGTCTTAAAAAATAGTTTACGAAATGTTTGTAAAATTCTAGATCACACAAATTTAAATGATTTAGAAGAAGATGGAAAATCAGTTTTTAATCAAAATCCAAGTGCAGAAAGAATTGCAAAATTCATTTTTGATAAAGTAAAAGAAGATTTATCAAATTCTGGTTGGAAGACTCATGCGGAATATCTTTTTGCTGTAGATGTTTTTGAAACACCTACAAGCCGTGCAAGATATTATCAATATTGATTTTAGAATCTAACTGGAATTCCTGCAAGGTCTAAATCTTGCTTGATTTTTCCAACGGTATATTCTCCAGAGTGAACCATAGAAGCAATCAATGCTGCATCTGCGTGTCCTTCTGTAAGAACTTGTGTTAAATGTTCTGATTTTCCGGCTCCTCCAGAAGCGATAATCGGAACATTTACTTTATCAGCAATCATTTTTGTAAGTGGAATTTCGTAGCCTTCTTTTGTACCGTCAGCATCGATAGAATTTAATACGATTTCACCAGCACCAAGTTCTACTGCTCTGATAGCCCAATCCAATGCATCAAGTTCTGTAGCAACTCGACCGCCGTTTATGAAAACTCTGTAACCAGATGGCATTGAAGCATCTTTTTGAGCGTCCATTCCTAAAACTATACATTGGTTTCCAAAAATTCTAGCACCTTCAGAAATCAATCCTGGATTTTTTACTGCTTGAGAATTTAGACTTATTTTTTCGGCTCCGGCTAAAATTGTAGAACGAATATCTTCAATAGAACCAATTCCTCCACCTACGCAGAATGGAATAAAAACTTGTTTTGCAACTTTTGAAATTAAATCTAGGATAGGACCTCTTCCGCTTGCAGAAGCCATAATATCGTAAAAAACTAATTCATCTACGCCTTGATTATAGTATTCTTTTGCCATTTCAACTGGGGCGCCAATATCAACATTGTTTAGAAATTTAACACCTTTTGTGGTTCTTCCGTCTTTTACATCTAAGCAAACAATAATTCTTTTTTTTAGCATAGTTTTTCCTAATTTTACAGATTGATAAAGTTTTGTAAAAGTTTTAAGCCCCATTCCCCAGATTTTTCTGGATGAAATTGAAATGCATAAATGTTATCACTTTTTATTGCAGATGGAACTTTTACACCATAATCTGCTGTAGCAAGGATAACTTCTGGATTTTCTGGCTGTATTAAATATGAATGCACAAAATAAAATGAAGCATTTTTATCAACCTCTGTAAAAATTTTATCTTCTGGTTTTAAATAATCTAAATTATTCCATCCCATGTGTGGAATTTTGTATTTTAATCCGTTTTCATTTACACTATTTTTATCAAGAACATTATCAAAGTGTCTAATTTTACCTTTAATTAAACCAAGGCAATTAACATCCCCTTCTTCAGAATAATCAAAAATAATTTGAGAACCAAGACAAATTCCTAAGATAAGTTTTTTAGATTCAGCAAAATCTTTCATAAAAATATCAAATCCAGTTTTTTTTAGTTGTTCCATGGCATATTTTGCCTCTCCAACTCCTGGAAAAATTAACTTATCTACATTTTTTAAGTCTGTAGGATTTTTAGAAATTACATATTCACAATTCAAAAATGATAATGCTCTTTCTACGCTTTTTATATTTCCTGCATTATAATCTACGATACCAATCATACTTAATGTTACAATATTACGGGGTAAAAAAGCAATATCTAAAGAAAAACTTTTCTGTTCCGATAAAATAGATATGGACTATTCAAAAGTTTTAGATGTTTTTCTTTCTGTTTTACAAGATTCTCGAGTAGTAACTATTTTTATTTTAGTAATTTTATATCTTAACTTTGTTATTTTTGTTTCTCGATACAGAAAAAAGCCACCTGCTCCAAAGAAAAAAAGAGTTTCACTTGAACCTGCTGCTCCTAAAAAGGATGTTGATCCAAACGAAGAAGCACCAGAAATTTAGTTTTTAAGTTTGTTTTTTATCATTTTCCCTTTTTGACACAATTTTTACTTTATCTTTCCAAGGAAATTTACAAACTTTGATTTTTTCTTGTTCAAAAAGTGATTTCATTATTTGTCTTACATCATAAATTTCCCAATAACGAAGTTGTTTGTTTTGTACGTTTTGATTATTAAAAACATCTTGAAGTTTTTGTTCCATTTCTTCGATAGAAAAATTTTTATTAAATCTTTTAATAAACTTTAATGCAATTTTTTCATCTTGTGCATAATGAATTGATGTTCCAAAGCAATTATCACAACCTGAACAAACTGCTTGTTCTCCTCCTAGGGCATCTAATAAAATTTGTCGTCTGCAATCAGTGCTTTCTGCAAATTTATATAAAACTCGTTCCCTTGAATTTTCTGGATGTTTTAATGCAGAAAGTTTATTTTCGTAGCTCCAAAGTAAAATTGCATTTGAAGTTTTTCCATCTCGTCCTCCGCGACCTGCTTCTTGAATGTAACTTTCAGCAGTTGGTGGAGGGTCAAGATGAATTACAGTTCGAATATTCTTTTTATCAACTCCCATCCCAAAAGCGCAAGTTGAACATAAAATAGCATCATCTTTAGGAAAGAACCATTTTTCAATTTTATCTTTTTCTGATTTTTCTAATCCTGCGTGATAAAATTTCACTTTATCATAACCAAAATACTCTGCAAAAGTTTTTGATAAATTTTCAGCTCTTTTTCGTGTAGAGCAAAAAACAATTAAAGGCTTTTCTGATTTTTCAGCATATTCTAGGGCTGTTTTTTCTTTTGATGCAGTTTTTACAACATGATAAATTATGTTTGGTCTGTCAGAATCGCTTTGCACAATATGTGCATTTCCATCAAACATAATTTTACTAATTCTTTCTAAAACTGTAGGCGAAGCTGTTGCAGTAAAAGCGGTAACTACAGGATTGCCTAATTTTTTAATGATATTTCCAACTGTAGTGTAAGCTGGTCTAAAAGTATCTCCCCATTCTGAGACACAATGGGCTTCATCAATTGCGATATGTTTTATGTTGAATTTGGCAATTTCTTCAAGTAATTTTTCGGATTGCAAAACTTCTGGATTTGCTAAAATTACTTTTGCGCCGTTTTTTAGTTTTTCAAAATTCGCTTTTCTTTGTTCGTTACTTTGTTGCCCTTTGAAAACAACAATTTCCATATTTCCTTCTTCCATTCGGCGTTGTTGGTCGCTCATTAGGGCAAGAAGAGGATATAAAATCAAAGTTGGGCCATTTATTAAAAGGGAAGGAACTAAAAAACAAAGTGATTTTCCCGCTCCCGTAGGAAGTAAAACAATTTGTTTTCCTCTTTCGTTTCCGTCTTGGTCATAAATGATTTCATTCAATTCTTCTTTTGTAAGTTGCCCATTTTCAACTTGATTTTGATAGAAAGTTGATAATTCTTTAGATTTTACTGCATCTAAAATATTTGCAATTACAATTCGTTGCCAAGGATACAAATAATTTATTCCAAAAGAATTTTTTGCGGTTAATTGAACTTCATCAATTTCTGCGTCTTCTGTAAAAATTGGGTGAGGATTATAAAAAAGTGGAGTTCCGTCATTATTTTCAGGTACATCAAAATATTCATCATTCATAACTATATTATGTGTTTAAAATGATGAAATTTGATGTATTTTCCCAAAAAAAATCTAAAAAAATTATTTTTCCATAATGGTAATTTCTACTCGACGATTTCTTGCCATTCCCGCTGTGTTTGTGTTTGGTGCTATTGGTTTTGTGGCTCCAAATCCTTGGGTAAAAATATGATGAGCATCTTTTACACCAAGTTCGATTAAAAATTCTGCAACAGAATTTGCTCTTTCTTCAGAAAGTTTTTGTCTTGATTCAGCATTTCCTGCCAAAGCTGTATGCCCTGAAATAAGCAAGTCGTTTTCAGAGAAAGCAGAAAGAATCTTTGCAATTTTTTTAAGTTTTTCTTTTTCTGAATCTTGTAAAATTGCAGAATCTGCTTTGAATTGAATATTTTCAATACTGATTGTAATTCCTTTTTCGTCAGATACAACTTCGGTATTTTGGATACCTAAATCTTCAAGTTCTTGCTGAACCTTTTCGATTGTGGCAACTGTGTTTACTCGTTTTAAATCGCTAATTTCGGCTCCTGCAATTCCTTGAAATACAAAAGTATTTCCTAAAAGTGTTTCTAGTTGGATTCTAAAATTTTCTGTATATGATTGGATTGTTCCTCTTTCATTGTCCCAATAAATTGTTTGGTCTGAATATCCCATTGTTGAAACTGGATAATCAAAATATTGATTCTGAAAATTAGTTCCTGTTGTATTCATTTGGGGACTTGTAAAAAATAAATTATAAGTTGCTTTTATAACATGAAGTCTTTGTCCATCTTTTTCTACTTCACCTTGATAAGTGTAATATGCTGTAAAAGGAACTTTGTAAGGTGTTGTAATATTAAAAGTTTGTCGCAAATCGTGAGCTTCGTGGCCTTCTGCTTGCCAACTATCTCCCGGTTTTAAATCTTTGTCGGGAAAAATTGGAACATCTCGAACTACTGGCATAAAATATTCATCTGCAATCTGGTAAGTTCCATTGGAAGTTCTTGTAAAAATGCTATTGTATTCTTGTCCCCAAGAACTAACTTTTTTATTTCCAACTGAATTTTCGCTTGTCATAAAATTAGCTTTGTGAATACCACTTCCATCTTCTGTTACATCTGTAACTTCAACTGAGATACGATTTATAATTTCTGCTTGGTGATTTAATCTTCCGTTTACAAAAACATCTTCGTGTACTGTTGATAAAATTCTGTAAGTATCACCTTTTACATATTTAAATTCAAATTTTTCAGCATAAACATTTGTAAAAATCAATGTAAAAATAAAAATTGAAATTAGTTTTTTTATCATTTAGTTTTCCTCCAAGAATTAAGCAAAATTAAATTATCTTGAGTGTTTTTATAAGTTAAATTATAATCTGTAAAGTAAAGTTTTTAAATTAAAATTTGTTACATTTTAGGATTTTTATTTATGAAAAATTACATAATTCAATTTTTTAATCAACAAGAAATTTCACAAATTTTTATAACTGTTCTTATTTTTTTATCGGGTTTTTTAATTGGATTTTTGATTGTATCTTTGATGAATTTTAATAAAAACAGAAAATTACGAAAAGATGCTATAAATCGTTCACGGGCAGTATTAACAGGTCAGATTTTAGAACAAGTTGCTCCTTATCTTCCAAATTTTCCTTGTAATCCTGAAGATGCAAAGTTTTTAGGACGTCCTGTGGATTTTATTGGTTTTGTAACTTCAAAAGCTGATGAAAATTTGCCTTTGGAAGAACGCCGTATCAAAGAAATTATTTTTATCGAAGTGAAGTCAGGAAAAAGTGTTTTAACAAAGCGCGAAAAAGAAGTAAAAAATGCAATTGAGTCGGGTAGAGTAAAATACATAGAATACAGAATTTAATTTTTGTATTTAATTCAATTTTGAATTTTGCACAATTTACAAATAGTTAATTTTACAAAACTGATTTTAATATCATAAAAATTATTGTTCCACCAAAAATGCTTATCATAGAGTTTCCTTTCCAAAGGTGAGCAACTACGATAAATATTATAGAAACAATTTCTGCCAATCCGTAGGGAGAAGTTGTAAAACTGATGTTTCGTAAGCAGTAAAAAATCAAAACTGCCATAACCATTGGCGGAAGATATTTTGCCACGAATTGCAATATTTTTGGAGGATTCCTTTTTGAAAACAAGGCAAAAGGAAAAAGTCGAGTTAAAAAAATTACTAAGGCACAACCTATTGTTGCAATCAAAGCATCTTGTAAATTAAGCATCGATTTCTCCTTCAGTTTTTGGATTTGATATTTTTTCCAAAGGTTTTTGAAAAATCATCAAAAATGCAATTCCAAGAGCAAGGGCTGTAATTAGCATATTATCTGGCCCAAAAATAAAAAATGCGATAATTGAACAAACTCCTCCGATTATTGGAGGAAGCGGATTTTTTGTTTTCTTTAACTGTTCTATTAAAAGTACGATAAAAAGAGCTGTTAATGCAAAGTCAATTCCGTCAAAATTAAATTTTATCAATGAACCTGCAATAGCTCCGATGATACTTCCGATTATCCAATAAAGATGGTCAAAAATTGCTATTGCACCGTAAAATTTTCCGGGAGCTAAGCCTTTAGGAACTGCTGTTCCTGTTAAAAGTGCGTAAGTTTCATCAGTTAATGCAAAAATAAGATAAGGCTTCCATTTGCCCACTT
Source organism: Treponemataceae bacterium (assembly GCA_036307825.1). Taxonomy (GTDB): domain Bacteria; phylum Spirochaetota; class Spirochaetia; order Treponematales; family Treponemataceae; genus RGIG9060. The sequence goes on from JAXJWW010000019.1 coordinate 9,989, forward strand.
TTTTGAATGGTTCAATTAGAGAAAGTCCGTAAACGATATGACGGATGTTCACCATGAGCATTGTTACAAGAATTGCTGTAAGGGGAGTTCCTGCGGAAAATAATCCTACTGCCATATACTGACCAGCACCTGCGTACATTGTTAGACTCATTATTGGAGCAAGCCACCAAGGATAACCTGCGTTAACTAACATCAATCCAAAGGGAATTCCTATTGATAGATAGCCAAAGAGAACTGGAATTGTAACTTTAAATGCCTGAATTAAACTGTACTTGTTCATAGTTTTGATTTGTTCTAGATTTTTTACAAGGATATTCCAAATACAAAAAGTTGACAATATATTTTATAAAACTTTTCTTGTTTTTTTTCTTGTGTTCTTCTATAATTTCCTTGATGAAATTTAGCAAAAAACTTTTATTCGTAATTTTGATTTTTTTACTTTCAAATTTAGTTTGTTTCGCTTTGCCAGAAAAACCTTTAGCTTTAAGTGTTTCGCTTGGAACTTCTGCTGTTGCTTACGGGGATGAACAAATCAAAGAATATAAATCTGTGCTTTTTGCACAAGATTCAACTCGTTTTGTATTAAACTCTGAAGTTTGTGCTATGTTGTTTCTTGATGATTATGTTGCTATCAATCTTGGCGGAATTGCAGGTTTTGATTGGATGAAAAATACACAAGCAGATATGTTTTTGGTAAAATATGATATTTTTGCAGGACTTAGAATTTTCCCTTTTTTGCATGGACTTAATTTTGGAATAGATTACATCTGTGGAAGTTATACAAATTTTCTAAAAGTAAATTCCGCTGAAAAACTAGAAGAAAATACAGACCTAACTTCTCAAACTATAAATTCCGAATGGAGTAACGGATTTAGGCTCATTGTAGAATACAACTTTTTACAAGAAGATTGGAAATACACTCCAGCTATTGGTTGTTATTGGCAAAATATGCCTCGCAATAATGGTTACGACAATAGTTTTTCTGTTTACATAAAATTTGTAGCTAGATAATTTTAGTTAAAATAAATCTGCAATTCGTTTTAAGCCTTTTAGTGTAAGTTGCTTATCAACAATTTCGAAAACATCTGTTATTGGTTTTAAAACGCTATTTAATCCACCTGTTGCAATAACGATTATTTCTTCTTGTTTTGCATCAGTTTCTTTTGATAAATCATTTTTTATCTGAGAAATAAGTGATTCAACTAAACCTTTATAACCTAAAATAATTCCAGATTGAATAGAATGAATTGTGTTTCTTCCCAGTGAACTTGAAGGGGCTTCAAGTGGAACAGATGGAAGTTGGGCTGTATTGTTAAAAAGTGAATTTACAGCAGTTTTAATTCCTGGTGCGATTGCAACACCTTGAATATTTCCTTTGTTATCGATTGCTGTAAAAGTTAGAGCTGTTCCAAAATCTGCTACAATGCAAGGTTTTTTGTATTCCATAAAAGCTTGTACTGAATTTGCCACCAAGTCTGTTCCAATTTCATGAATTGCTGATTTTGGAATTGTTACAGGAAGTTTATCGTAAATACTTGGTCCAAGGATAATTGGTTTTCTTCCGATGATATTTTCCATCAGTCTGATAAATGGACCAATTAAAAGTGGAACTACAGAACTAAGAACACCTGATTTTATGTAAGATTGAGAAATTCCGTTATCTCTAAAAAAAGAAAGAATCATAGAATTATATTCGTCTGCTGTTCTTTTAGGGTCAGAGTGTAATCTCCATTCATGTATGATTTCGTTTTCATGAAAAAGAGCAACAACAATATTTGTGTTTCCAATATCTACGGCTAAAAGCATTTTTTTCGTCCTTAAATATAAAGCATTTCTTTAATTCAAAATAAAGTAATTGTATTTTTATCCTATATTTTGTAGTATAACAGATATGGAAACTTTAATACAACCAAAAATTTTAAAAGGTTTTAGAGATTTTTTACCTGAAGCAGAAATTCAACGCTCTTTGTTGATAGAAAAACTTACAAAGACATTCCGTTCTTACGGATTTGTTCCTATCGATACTCCTGTTTTGGAATATTCTGAAATTTTGCTTAGAAAAAGTAATGGCGAAACAGAAAAACAAGTTTTTAGATTTGAGGATAACGGGAAACGCGATGTTTCAATGCGATTTGACTTAACCGTTCCTTTTGCTCGATTTGTGGCAGAACACAAAGAAGAATTATACTTTCCTTTTAAGCGTTATCATATTGCAAAAGTTTGGCGAGGGGAAAAACCTCAAGCTGGTCGCTACCGAGAATTTTATCAATGTGATTTTGATATGGTTGGTTCTGATAGTGCCGCAAGTGATTTTGAAATTCTTTCTTTGATGAAAAGCGCTTTGAAAGAAATCGGAGTTGAAAATATCACAATTAAAGTAAATCATCGTGGAATTTTTAACGCATTTTTGGCAAAACTTCAATTATCAGAAAAATCTGAAGATATTTTGCGTATCGTAGATAAACTTGCAAAAATCGGACAAGAACAAGTTACAGTTCAGTTAAATGAAGTTACTCAAGATGAAGGAAAATCAAAAGATATTTTAACTTTTATTGCAGGAAAAGATGATTTTGACTCAACTTTGGAACTTATCGGTTCTATGGCAGGAGAAGATGCTCTTCCTTTTGTTCAAAGAATGAAAGATATTCGTCAAATGATGAAGGCAAGTGGAATTGAATCAACTTATGTTTTAGATCCTTCAATTACTCGAGGTTTGGATTATTACACAGGTGTTGTTTACGAAACTTTCTTAAACGATTTACCTTCTATCGGTTCTGTTTGTTCTGGCGGTCGCTACGACAATCTTGCAGGACTTTACATGAAGGAAAAAATCAGCGGAGTTGGTTCTTCAATTGGTTTGGATAGATTGATTGCGGGGCTTGAACAACTTGGCGTGATTTCTAAAAAAGGAAGTTTTGTTGACTTAGAAATTTTCTGTGTTGATGCTTCTCTTTCTGTTGAATATCAAGGTCTTGCTCAAAAATTCAGAGAAAATGGAATTTCTTGCGAAGTTTTCCCAGATGCTAAAAAAATCGGTCAGCAATACAATGTTACTGACAAAAAAGGCATTAAGTGGGGAATTTTGATGAATGCTGAAAATGCTAAATCTGGAACTTTTACTCTAAAAAATCTTGCAACAAGAGAACAATTTGAAAATTGTACTGTAGAACAAGCTTCTAAAATTATTTGTTGTTAATAATTTTTTTAGCAGCAGTTTGTGCTTGAAATTGATTATTGTAAATATAAATACTTGATTCTTCAATCCAACCGTCTGGTAGCTTATACCAGATGGTTTTTTCTTTTAAATCTTCTGAAACTAGGATTTTCTTTCCTAAAATTTGATGTACATCTCCTCGTCTTCCATGGGAAATTATATTTGCTGTACTAGATGCAATTTCTTTGTAAGCAATATAAGGTGAAGAAATAACAGCCCATTTTTCGCCAACGGACATTTGCGGAATTTGTTCAAAACTTATATTTGAAGTCTTGTTTTCTGTACAAGAAGAAAAATTAAAAATCAATAAAAGTAAAAAAAATGAGAACAAAAGTTTAAATTTCATATTTTATAACCCGTAAAAATTTCTTATTTGAGTAAGTAAAAGTAAATCTGAATCAACAAATTCTAGTTCACTGATTTTATCAAAAGAAACCCAGTTTACATCGGTATGTTCACTAAGAATCCATGAAACATTATCAATATCTTTAATTTTGATTTCGTACGCAAATAAGTTGACTGTATCATTATTGTGTTTAAAGTCTGCTTTTGCAATACATTCACCAACTTCGATATCAATCATAAATTCTTCTTGAAATTCTCGTAAAAGAGCTTCTTGGTGAGTTTCGCCTGCTTCAACTTTTCCGCCTGGAAATTCCCAGCGATTTCCCATTTGTCCTTGCGGAAGTCGTTTCCCGATAAAAACTAAGTTGTCAACAACAATAATTCCAGCAATAGATTGTTTCTTCATTTTTTTCACCTATAAAGTTCAAGATAAAAATATTAGAGCAAAATTACTTTAGGAAATAAAAAGTGTAAAAGTGCTGATAAAACACAAAGAATTCCAATGTATTTTTTGTTAGCAATAAAAATTGTTTCAAGCTTTGGATTAAGTTTTATTTCCGCTGGAGATTGTGAAATATAATATTCAATTAAAAGTGCTCCTCCTCCTAAAATTCCAGCAACTGAAGGAATTAAATCTCCCAGAATCGGAACTGCACCTGGAAAAGAAGTAAGTAATTTTACTAAAGCGGTAAAACAACACATTATCCCAATAATCAATTTGAAAGTTTTATCTTTGAATAACTCTGGTGTTTTTGTTTCCAAACTTTCATTTTCGGTTTGAGGTGTTTTATTTGAAATTAGGATAAATCCTGCAATACAATTCAATAAAATTGATAAAAAGTAAAACTGTAACATAAAAACCTTCCTTGTGAAGTAAAATTAGTTTTTAGAAACAGAACAAGAAAGTGATATTTTTTCTTTTGTTTCTGTATTCAAAACTTCCACCTCTACAGATATTATATCATAATCTGTAAAAATTGTCCTAATAAATTCTTCATTTTCTGTAATAACTGTTTCAATTTTTTCTTTATTTATAATTTGATTTTCTTTATCAAGTACAGAAATTGAAAACTCTAAAGGAATTTGTAGATTTTCTGACTGATTTATTGTTGTTTGAGATTTAATGCTTACATAAATTTTTTCTTCAAAAGAAAAAGCAGATAAGGAAAATTCTGTGTTTCCGATAGAATTTTGATTTGCTTTTGGTCCAAAGAAAAATAAAGCCACAAAAAGTGCAAGAACTAAAATTAAGGCTATAAAAGTAAATCGAGAAGCTTTTGTGTGAACTAAGGCTTTAAAAAGTCCCTTGGGAGCAGTTGGTAATTCTCCTGCGTAATATTTTTGTACAACTGTTGGAGCATCTTTTAATCTTTCTTCCCGCTTATAGTGAAAATTTAATTCTGCTTCCGAAGGATTATCTGTGTAAATTTCGTCTTGCATAATTTTTGCCTATTTACTGTAAATTGAATCTACAAGAGTATCTGTTCTCCACCAAACAACTTGTGCATTTTCGTTTGAAGCGAGTAGAGCAGATATAATTCCTTCATCAGATAATGAAAAATTAAGATAAACTGTTTTATCTCTGTTGTAATCAAGATGTCTTTTGATAATTCTTTGTCCGTTTGGCTGAATCATTTGTATTACATAACCTGTGCTATCAGGAATTATGAAGAAAAACCAACCTGATTCAGTTATTCCTAAAAAGTCAAATGAAGTTTTGTAAGTTAATTTACTAAATCCATCTGTAACAACATCTTCATACGGAGGAATTACAAGAAATTCTTCATATTGACCACTTTCAACATTCAAAGGATGAAGAAGTGTTTGAAAATATTCGATTCCAGATTGAACATTTGCTTCTGTGTCAATAACAGTCTTGTGGTAATCAGTTTTGATAAAAAGTTTTTGTTTTGTGTAATCAGGAATAACTTTATCAATGGTGATAAAAATTTCAGTATTTTCAAGTTCGTCAGTATTGATTAAAGGAATTGATTCTGTTTTTATCGGAATAGTATATTTTAAAAATCCTGATTGATTAAACCAATAAACTGTATGACCATCGTTTGTAACGCATGTAACAATGAGTTCGTTGTTTTTTGTTACAAAAATGTCTTTTATAAATGGGAATGGTGTTCCACCAGGACCCTCTTGTCCAATGTAATCGATAAATTTTCCGTCATTTGAAAAACGCAAAACGACTTCTTTCAAAATTGTTTTAGTTTGTAAATCTTGCTCTTGTCTTTCTTCTGAAATTTGATCAACAACAAAGATGTTTTTATCAGAATTAATTGCGATATTTGATAATTTATTAAAAAGATGTTTTTGTGCACTTTGTGTTGTTGTTTTTTGTTGAGCTAAAGCTGAGTTTGAAGATGAACTTCCTGGATTTTGAATTTTTCTCAAAAATGATGGTTCTGGATTTGTTTCTGGATTGTAAATTATTCCTATTAAATCACCATAAGATGTCATTTGTATAATTTTTTTTGCATTATCATCAGAGATAAAGAAAAATCCATCTTTCATATAAAGTTTAGTATTTATATGTCCAAGATTTGATAAATTGAATAAATGAAGTTCGTTTTCGTATTTTCCATAATTTAGAGTAAAAAGTTTTTCTTCACGAATTGTGGAAACAGTTTGATTTTTTGAACATGAAAAGTTAAAAATCATCATAATAAATGAAAGTGTCAAAATTATAGGTTTAAAAAAATGTTTCATATATAGAGAATAAAGTTGTTAAGAATAGTTGTCAATATGGAAAAAAGATAGTAAATTTATTTTATGTTAGATTCAATTTTGACCTTTTTTTTCGGTTCAAAAAGAGACCGAGATGTAAAACAGTTATTACCTGTTGTAGAAAAAATTAACCAAAAAGAAGATTGGGCAAAATCCTTAAAACCAGAAGATTTCCCTTTGCAAACTGCTGAATTTAAAAAGCGTCTTGCTAATGGTGAAAGTCTTGATGATATTTTACCTGAAGCCTTTGCTTTGGCTCGAGAAGCAGCAAACCGTGTTTTAGGTGAACGGGCTTATGATGTTCAGCTTATGGGTTCTTTAGTTCTTAATTCTGGAAGAATTGTAGAAATGAAAACTGGTGAAGGTAAAACTTTGATGTGTGTTGCCGCCGCCTATTTGAACAGCCTTACAGGTGAAGGTGTTCATGTTGTAACTGTAAACGATTATCTTGCAGAACGCGATGCAACTTGGATGAGCAAAGTTTACAATTACCTAGGTGTTTCAGTTGGAATTATTCTTTCAAATATGGATAATGATGCTCGACGAAAAGCCTATGCTTGTGACATCACTTATGGAACAAATAATGAATTTGGTTTTGATTATCTTCGTGATAATATGCACATTAATCCAAAAGACAAAGTTCAAAGAGGATTTGCATTTTGTATCGTAGACGAAATTGACTCAATTCTTATTGACGAAGCTCGAACTCCTCTTATTATTTCTGGACAAGGTGAAGATGATACAGCAAAATTCTTTGAAGTTGATAAATATGTTGGTCAATTAAAAGAAGTTGAAAAAAATCCTGAAACCGACGAATATCCAGATGAAGCACAAGGACAAGAAGTTATCGGAGATTACAAAATCGACGAAAAAAGCAAACGAGTTTCTTTTACAGACGCTGGTATGCTCAAAATCGAAGAAATCCTTAAAAAACATAATTTAATTTCTGGTAGTCTTTTTGACGAAGAAAACTTTGAATATATCCACTATTTTACCCAGGCTGTAAGAGCACATACTCTTTATCACATTGATGTAGACTATGTTGTTCAAGATAGACAAGTTCAAATCGTTGACGAATTTACTGGTCGTATTTTGGAAGGTCGCCGTTACGGAGATGGTTTACATCAAGCTATCGAAGCAAAAGAACATATCCGAATTGCTCAACGCAACAGAACAATGGCAACTATCACTTTCCAGAATTTTTTCCGTATGTACAAAAAACTTTCTGGTATGACAGGAACTGCCGAAACAGAAGCAGTTGAGTTTAATAAAATTTACGGATTGGATGTAGTTGTAATTCCTACAAATAAACCTGTTGCTCGTATTGATGAAAACGATGAAGTTTACATGAATGAACATGATAAATGGGAAGCAATTTGTAAAGAAATTCAAACTTGCCATGCAAAAGGGCAACCAATTCTTGTTGGTACAGTTTCTATCGAAAAATCAGAACTTCTATCTTCACTTCTTACAAAAAAAGGAATTAGACACGAAGTTCTTAACGCAAAAAATCATGCTCGAGAAGCTTTAATTATCGCTGAGGCCGGAAGTAAAGGTGCTGTAACTATTGCTACAAACATGGCAGGTCGTGGTACTGATATTAAGTTAGGTGGAAATCCAGAATTCCGTGCAAGACGAAAAGTTGGAACAGAAGCTAGTAAAGAACAGTTTGAAACTGCTTTAGCAAAAGAAAAAATCCAATGGCAACAAGATTATGAAGAAGTAAAATCTCTTGGTGGACTTTACATTATCGGTACAGAACGCCACGAAAGCCGACGAATTGACAATCAGCTTAGAGGTCGTTCCGGTCGTCAAGGTGACCCTGGTCGCAGTAAATTTTATATCTCACTTGATGATGATTTGATGCGACTTTTTGGTGGCGAAAAAATGAAAGCTATGATGAGCCGTCTTGGAATGCCAAATGGAGAGCCAATTCTTCATCCTTGGTTGACAAAGGGAATTGAAGGTGCTCAAACTAAGGTTGAAGAACGCAACTTTGAAATTCGTAAGCATCTTCTTGAATACGATGATGTTTTGAATGAACAGAGAAATTTCATTTATGAGCAACGAGATGCAATTCTTGCTGACGAAAACCTAAAAGAACGAGTTTTAGCCACAGCTGAAGAAACTTTAGACGAATATCTTGATGAATATAATGGAAAAAACAAAAAGCAGGGCGATGTTGCTTTTGCTGAACTTCAAGATAATTTGAAATCTGTGTTCAATTTAGTGCTTCCAAGTGATATTGATAAATCAAATCTTAAAGATTCTATTTTTGAGATGATGAAAAAGGATATTCAAGAAAAAGAAAATCTTGCAGGAAAAGAAAACTTGAATATGTTTATTCGTTACCAATATGTACAAGATATTGATAGAAAATGGCTTGATCACCTTGAAGTTTTGGAAGGCTTACGAGAAGCCGTTCATCTTCGTTCTTATGGTTCTAAAAATCCATTGACTGAATACAAAATTGACGGATTTAATATTTTCTATGATATGCTAGATAAAATCCGACTCGATATTGCATCCCGTGTTTTCAAAGTAAAAGTTCAGTCTGGAGAAGAAGCAAATCAACGACGAGTTGGTTCTCAACGACAAATGAATGCTCAGCACAATACTTTCGGGGCTTTTGATGGAAATTCAGCTATGGCTCGAGCTGCATCATCTCCAATGGCATCAAAAAGTCGTGGTGAAAATGTAACTGTTGTTAGAACTTCGCCAAAGGTTGGTCGTAACGATCCATGTCCTTGTGGAAGTGGAAAAAAATACAAGCAATGTTGCGGCCGCTAGGACGCAACTTGATAGCGAAGCGCACAGTGTTATGGTCGTTAGACTCAACCTGATGTGAATTGTATATTGTTAATGCTTTATAAAGCAAGTTTCTGTTGCATACTTGCTTTATCTGTCTTATAATGACTTAGTAAGTTATAATTTTTGGAGGAATATTATGTTATCTTTAATTTTAGGGTTAGTTTTTGTTGCTTTTACTGTTTTTGCTTGTTTGCCAAATGGATTAGCATGGGGGCTTGAAGTTATAGCCTTCTTAAAGGGATTTGCTCCTGTTTTTACTGCCTTTGTAGGTTTAGTTGCAATTTTTATCGGAATTGCTGATATTAAGGACAAAAAAGAAGCAAAAAGAGAAGAAGAAGCTGCTTTAAAAGCACAAGAAGAAAAGTAATTTTCTTAAAAAATAATATTTCTATATTAAATCAAAAATATATTGGTACTTGACACAAAGTCGATAAAAATATTATTATTAAGTCCCGTATATTATAAGTACTGTAGGACTAAAAGGCACAGTCTACAGTTTAAGAAATTCTTTAAAGATTTCTTAGAGTTTGTATGAAGTTTGCTCACTTTGTACAACTTGAAGAAAAGCAAGATGCTCATGTTTTTCTTCTTACAAAATATTTATAAGGTATATACATGAAAACTATTTATGTAAAAAACCAGACAAGAAACTGGTATGTAATCGATGCGGAAAACAAACCGCTCGGACGTGTTGCAGCTAAAGCCGCAGCTGTTTTACGTGGAAAAAATAAGGCAACATTTACACCTAATGAAGAAATGGGTGATTATGTAGTTGTTATCAACGCAGCAAAAGTAGCTGTAACAGGTGCTAAAAAAACTGATAAAATGTACTATCATCACACAGGTTATGTTGGTGGTTTGAAATCTTTTACATTTGAAAAGAAAATTGAAAGACACCCAGAAGATCCAATTATGTTGGCTGTAAAAGGTATGCTTCCTAAAGGACCTTTAGGACGTAAATTATTATCAAACTTGAAAGTTTTTGCTGGTGCAGAACATACACATGCAGCACAAAACCCACAGTCTTTGGAAGTGTAATTAGGAGTCTATCGTGGTAAAAAATATTGCTATTGGAACAGGAAGAAGAAAAACAGCTACAGCTCGTGTTTTTGTACGAGATGGTTCTGGAAAAATCGTTGTTAACGGAAAAGATGTTGCAGATTATTTTGCTACAGCAGAACAAGTTCAAGTTGTTCGCCAACCATTGATGGTAACATCATCAGAAAATAAATATGACTTACTTATCAATGTTGTTGGTGGTGGTCTTAATGGTCAAGCAGGTGCTTGTTTGCACGGAATTGCTAGAGCATTGACACAAGTTGATCAAGCAAATTATGCATCATTAAAAGCAAATGGATATCTTACTCGTGATCCTCGTATGGTTGAACGTAAAAAATACGGTCAACGTGGTGCTCGTAGAAAGTTCCAGTTCAGTAAACGATAAATTTGGATTTGTATGCAGAGTTCAGAAATTCTTGAGTTTGAACAGAATTCTTTTAATTCTGAAAATCTGCATATCCTTATTGATTCAGTTGAAGAGGTCTCTGGGGAATGTGTTAAAGTCATTCCTGCCAAGGGACCTTCTTTTTTTTTGCGACTAAATTATTTAACTTCAATTGAGCCAGATTTGATTTGTGCTGGCCAAAGTTTTTATAATGAAAAAGCAGAAGAACTTATTCTTGCCGGATTTTCGTTTTTGGCAGAAAGAGAAGCTTTGAATTATTTGAACAGATGTGAACATAGCCGATTTTTATTATTACAAAAATTACAAAAAAAAGGCCATTCCTTACAAGCAATTGAGCAGGCTTTTGAATATTTAGAAAGTAAAAATTTTTTATCAGATAGAAGATTTGCTATCTCTTGGTTACGAAATCGAAGAATTACAAAGTCTGAGGGTAGAACAAAACTTTTTCAACATTTGTTGGCGCGAGGAATTTCTAAACAAATTGCAGAAGAGGCTCTTGATGAATTTTATGAAGAGTTTTCTGAATGTTCTATGTTAGAAAAAGCATATTTGAAGTGTTTACGTCAAAATTTATCACAAGAAAAATTAGAAAAAAAGTTAATTTCTTGGGGTTTTACTTATTCAATGATAAAAAACTACAAAAAAAATCTTTTAGAAGAATAAAATTTTTAAAATAAGTTCAAAATATCAAATTTTATTTGAAATAAATAATTAAAATTGATATACTATAGATTAGAATTGAGGTAATGATATGAATACAAATAAAACAATAGTTTACTCAGCACTTGAAGTTGCAAATATTTGTGGAGTTGTAAATCAAACTGCAATTAATTGGATTCGTAATGGGTATTTAAAAGCTTTTTCTACTCCAGGTGGTCAATATAGAATTTATCTTGAAGATTTAGTAGCTTTTATGAAAGAACGAAACATGAAAATTCCTGCTGAAGTTTTAGATGCATATCAACAAAATAAATCTCTTTCTGCTTCTATTTTGGTAGTAGATGATGATAAAGGTTTAAATCAAGTTGTTACAAAATTTCTTGAAAAAAAATTTACTGATTCGTCTATATATCAAGCTTTTGATGGTTTTGAAGCAGGTGCGATTCTTGCTGATAAAAAGCCAAATATCGTTTTACTTGACTTAGATTTACCTGGTGTAAAAGGTGAAGATTTGTGTGTAAAAATTAATAATTCTGAAGAATTTGGGAAACCTGTTGTTTGTGTTATGACAGCTTTAAAGGATGCTGGGATAGAAGAGAGATTAAAGGGATTAGGTGCAATTCACTTTTTTGCTAAACCGCTTAATCTTGTTGAAATTGCTGATTCTGTTCAAAAAATAATTGAATCTTTATAACTTAGTTGAATAAACAAAAATGCCGTCTGAGATAACTTTAGACGGCATTTTTGTTGAAATAATCTATGTTAAAATTTTATTTTACATAAAGATAAGCAGGATAATCCATTTGTGAGTATTCTGCTATTATTTTTTCTACTAGATTTGATTTTGATGTTGAACCTTTTGCATTAGAATACATATCAAAAATGAAATTGTAAAAATTCTTTTCTTTTGTATATCTAAATTCTGAAAATGTAAGATTTTTTAAGTCAGGGAAGTATTCGTTCATTTGTGTTTTTGCTTCTTCATAGGTTAAAATTTCGTCAATAAGTTTGTTTTGCAAGGCTTGTTGTGCTGTATAAATTCTTCCGTCGGCTAAATTTTTTACTGTTTCCAGTGGTAAATTTCTTCCATCTGCAACAATTTGAGTAAATTGATTGTAACATTCATCTGCTACAGATTGCATAATTGCTCTTTGTTCAGTAGTTAAAGGCTGGTCGATATTTAACATATTTTTGTTTTTTCCAGCTGTTATTGTATTCATTTTGATTCCATGTTTTGACATAAATTCTGTTAAATCAAAAGATTGTCCTGCAATTACTCCGATAGAACCTGTTAATGTATTTCTGTTTGCAATAATTTTTTCTGCTGAACAAGCGATATAATATCCGCCAGATGCAGCTGTTTGTCCAAAATAAGCCCAAAGAGTTTTTTCTTCTGCATATTTTTTTAAAGCAAGGTAAACTTCGTCAGATTCGTAAACGCTTCCACCGGGTGAATTTATGAAAAGAATTGTTCCACAGTTATTTTTATCATTTTGAAGTTCATTTATAGTGTCTAATAACCATGCTTGATTGTAACTTTCATTTTCTTCTTGGATTGTTCCTTCAATATATAATTCTGCAATGTATTTTGAAGAACCAGAAGATTTATTTTTTATTACAGATTCTTCTGAAAAAAAGCCTTTTGCAAAACCAAACAAGAAAGCAACAACTAAAATTATGATTAAAATTATCATTCCTTTATTTTTTTGTTTTTTTTCTTTTTTATTTTCTGTATTGCTATTTTCAATAGTTGAATTTATCAATTCTTTGTTATTTGAATCAAAATTATCGCTCATAATTACCTCTTATTATTTACTTATGTGTAAATCTGCCTTTGTTATCCGATTTTTTACAAGGGCATTTTCTAATAAAAATTTATAGGCGTTAGCTGATGAAAGGTTCATGTATGGAATTAGCCAAAGGAAACCGATACCGCAACTTAACATTGATAAAATCATCCAGCCAAGGAAACTTAAATACATCACAAATATATCCCATTTGTAGCCTTTTGTGATTTTCATACTTATTTTCATTGCTTCTGTTACAGATACTTCTGGATATTCTGCTAAAATATAGTGCATTTGTGAGTACGCAAAAGTTTTTACAATTCCTGGAATAAAAAACAATAGAGACCAAAGGAAAATCCATAAAGTCATCCATAGTTGTCCTAAAATTCCTCTTGTAAACATAGAAAGGTTATTTAGAAAATCTTGAAATTGCATTTTATCTTTTTGAGTCATATCAAGATAAAACTTTGCAAATGCGATTCCAAAAATTCCATAAATTATGATATTTACAAGTGATGTTAGTAAACTGATAGTTGCGTTTTCGTCACTAGGAGAAACATTGTAGGAATAAGAATATGCAAAATTTTGGATATTAGAAAAATCCGGCATAGAAAATTCAAATGCATCTTTATTTATCATAAAAAAGATTACATAAAAAATTAGAGTTATTAAAACTGGAATTGTCCAAGAGTTTCTAAGTCGCTTTTTTGCTTGGTGTTTGAATTCTATTCTGTCAAATAAATCTGAATTATTCATCGAAGTTGTAATATACTCCTTGTTGTGCGTATCCTGCAAATCCATCTTTTTCTGGATCTTCTTGTGCAAAGTTATCTCCGTAGTGACACAAGTACATTTTGCTACGAATTTCAGGTGGAAGAGTTTTTAAATCATGATAGTATGCGTGAACTCCGCCTGGATAAAATTGACAATCGTGAAAGATATATTCAATTGTAGGATATTCTTTTAACATTCCATAGATTAAATCTGGATCGAATTTTGTATCACTTGGGAATAAAATTCTATCGTCGATTAAAACACCAACAGAATAAAATGATTTTTTCCATGATGGTGCTGCTTCTGGAATGTGCATTGTTCTAAAAATTTTAATATCTATAGAGCCAACCTTTGCTTGATAAATTGGTCTAGGTTTTTTGCTTATCAAAGTTGGTTTAATTTGATTAAAATAATCATCAAAAGTCAAAAAACTTCCATCTTTGTATTCACTATAGGCATTTCCACCTTTAAGTGATTGATTCCAAAGAATTTTTTTGTATTCATCTGAAATTATCATTGATGGTTTTGTTTTTGAGATATATCGTCCCATTAAAGCGATTTCTTCCAATCCTCCAATGTGGTCTGCATGGGAATGGGTAATCAATAAATTTTTTATACTAGTTGAATTTACACCGTAATTCCAAAGTGCGTATGGACACATAGTTCCGCAATCTATTAAAAGATGGTCGGAACCTTTTATAACAAGAATATTGTTTTGAAAGTGGGCTTTTGCAAAAGCGCTTCCTACTCCAACGAAGAAAAATGATAATTCTCCATCATTTTCTAAGTTAAGTGTTTTGTTAAGATTTTCTATCTTCATAATATTAGTATATCACAAAAATTAATTTTGGGGTAAATATTTTTTATCACAAATAACCATTGTATCGGCTGCTTCTTTTAAAGAAGAATAGTTTTTAAGTTGAGTATTTGCAATAATTGCGTTCCCCATAAGTTCTGCATCAGGGCAATTTGTAACACAAAGTTGTAGCTTTGTTATGTCACTTTTAAATTGCATCCATAATGGATTTTTTGCTTGTCCTCCTGTACAAATAATTTGTATATCTTTTTGATTTTGAAAAGGTTGCTTTTGTTGAATAATTTTTTCAAATGCGTATTTTACATCATTTGCGATTTCAAAAATGATTTTGTATCCTTTATCATTTTTATTTTTTAGCAAAAATTTGATACACTCTTCGTAAGGCTTGTTTTTCCACTCTGAAGAATTTTTCCATTCTGTAAATCGAGTTCCTGTGTCCGGTAAAAGATAACTTGTGTTAAATAATTCTGGAATTACAGAAGGAAGATTTCTAAAACCTTCCATTTGAATTGGTTTATTTGTACAAAGATTTATTCCTTCACTTGAACCAGAACGATCACAAATTTTACCAACAGAAAGAGTATTGGTTCCGATTAGAGCTGTTATAAAATCTGGACCTCCGCAAAAAACTGGTATTTTTTTACTTCCTGAAATATTTAGTTTTTCAAGATTTTCAGATTTTACAAAACCAGCCTTGTATCCTAATGGAACATAATCTGGAAGAAGTTTATCTGAAATTTTGTATTCTAAAAGTTCTTCTTTTTGCCAGTATGCTTGAATAAATCGATTTTCTGGCAAAATTGTAACTTTGCTATTTGTTAATTCGTAAATTAAAAATTCAGGTCCTGATAAAATGAATTCACTATTTTGCCAAATTTCAGAAAAATTTTCTTTTAATAAAAGTAGTCGAGGAATAAAAATACTTTTGGTTTGAATTGGATTTTTTATAGAAAAAGAATGATTATTCCATAAAAGTGTGAAAGTCTGATTATCGCAAACTGAAGTTAAAGTTGGACCGTTTCCTGAAATACAAATAGCAATAATGTCAAAATTTGAAATTTCTAAATCTTTTCCAGCTTCAAAAAAAGCGTTTTTCCAGCAATTTGCAATTTCAAATGGATTTTGTATCATCTGGGATGAAAATCTAACAACAGTTGATTTAAAAACAAAACCACACTCACTAATGAGTGCGGCTTTTAATGAGGTTGTTCCAATATCGATACAAAAAGATACTTGTTCTTTTTGCATTTTTATTCGTGTTTAACCAACTTTTCGATAATATTTCTGTTATCAAGAAGGTCGCTTAATGATTGATTGTGGTGAAGTCTTGCAATTACATTTGCAAAAAGTCCACTAACATTTGTGTTGATGTACCATTCACATTTTAGCAATTCTTCGTGATAAACTGCGTTTGTTCCGATTACGCGATAGAATAGACCTTTTTCGTAAGCAGCGTTAAATTGTTCAATGGCGTTTCCTGTAAAGAATGGCAAACTGATAGCTGCAATAACTTTTGTTGCTCCTTGTTCTTTAAGAAATTCCATAGCTTTTAACAAAGTTCCACCTGTTCCAAGCATATCGTCAGCAAGGAAGGCAACTTTTCCTTTTACATCACCAAGAATTTTTACAGACTTGATGTTTGTATCTTTTGCGTTTTGTGTAACAACAGAATAATCTCTTTCTTTGTAAATCATAGCGAGTGGTTTTTTCAAGCCAGTTGCATAGAATTTATTTCTGTCTACAGCACCTGTATCTGGAGAAACAATAACTAAGTCATCTCCATTAGGTGATAAGTCAAAAAGATGAGAAAGTTCTCTAATAATTTGGTAACTTGCGTGTAAGTTTTCGATATTTGCTTTACCAAAAGCGTTTTCAATTTCTCGAGAGTGAATATCAAGAGTGATAATTCGTTTAACACCCATGTTTTCGTAAATATGTCCGAGCAAACTTGCTGTTAATCCTTCTCGACCTTTTTTCTTGTGTTGTCGGCTATATGGATAAACTGGTAATACCAAAGTAATTCCACTTGCTCCAGCTTGACGAACTGCATCAATTGTAACAATCAATGACATTAAGTGGTCATTTACTGATAAAGCCATTTTGTTTTTTCCACCGTTAAGTGAAATAACTTGATGATTTTCTACATCTTGGAAGATAAAAATATCCTTTCCACGGATACAGTCTTTAATTTCAGTTTTGAACTCACCATTCATAAAGTAAGTAAATTCAGCATCTACTAAAAATTCTGGCGCTCTGTAATTTTCCACATTCCCTTTTACACACAAATCTGATGTTTGCATATCATTGTAAAGGTTGATGCTTTTTACAAGTTCTTCTTTTTCAAACCCATAACGTTTTGAAATTGTATCTCGCTTTAGGTTAAAACGATGTTTGTACATATGTCTAAGATGTACAATTACTTCTGATGCAAATGCTTGACCACCTGGACAAGCTACAATACCAAGATTTGTTGGTTCAGAATAAGGCATAATTACTTCCTATTGTTTATGTGAAATGTAACTTAATTTTATCATTTTTCTATTTTGTGGTCAATGCTGTTTTTTTTATGTTTACACAATTGATGTGGTTTGTTTAAGAGTGAATTTTTATAGTAACCTTTTACCTTCTAAAATTATGGAGTAAACTTGAATTTCATTGTATTTTGCGGGATTATATAGCAAAGGATTTTTGTCTAAAATGATAAAGTTTGCAAGTTTTCCAGAATATAAGGAACCTACTTCATTTTCTGTATTATTTTGAATTGCATTTTTTATCGTTAAATTTCTAAATGCTTCTAAAAACAAGGCTAATTTTTCGTGGGAACCGTTCCAAAATCCTTTTTTTGAAATTTCATTCATTTGATAAAGTACTTCATTCATTATGCTTTCTTTTTCTAGTTTTTTTTCAACAAAGGCAGGAAAAAGTGATTTACCATTTAGGTCAAACAAAGTTGTTTTGTTGTTTTTTAGTTTGAGGATTTTTTCGTTTGTTCCTATGTGAGTAATTTTGCCATTTTCGGTTCTAAGTGCTTGTTCGATTTTTTCTTTGCCAGTTTTATCTTTTTCTAGTGTAAAAATTGCTCCATTGTAATAAATTACTGGATTTTGATGTTTTTTATTTAAGTTTTGTTGGGAAAATAGACCTTGTAAAATTATCAAAAATAAAAGAAATATTGGTAGAATATATGAAAACTTAAGAAATTTAGTCGATTTTGATGATGCCATGTTTAGTCCTTAGTAAAAATATAGTATATTTAAAAAAAATATTCAAAAAAAATACAATATTTGCAAATATTTTCATAAATAGGTTGCCCTTATTTAAATTTTATTTTACAATACCTTACCCACTAGTTTGTGAGAGAGGTTGTCAATTCTAATATTTTAGAAAACAGCCCGTTTATTTTCCCTTAAAATAGGAGAAAAATAGATGAATGATAAGAATGGGCAGGTGCCTACAAACCAGTTTTACATTGAGCGTCAAAATGAAACAGAATCTAACGCTCGTAGTTATCCAAGAAAATTTCCATTTGCTCTCAAAAGTGCCAAAGGGTCATGGCTTGTTGATGTTGAAGGTAACAAGTATCTAGACTTTTTGTGTGGAGCTGGAACCTTGGCTTTAGGTCATAATGATCCTGAAATTAATCAGGCATTTATGGATATGATTTCTTCAGACGCTGTTCTACATACGCTAGACATAACCACGCCTGTAAAAGATGAATTTGTTCATACTCTTTTTAATCTTTTGCCAACAGAATTAAAAGACAATGCAAAAATTCAGTTTTGTAGTCCTGCTGGAACTGATGCTGTTGATGCTGCAATTAAACTTTGTAAGACAGCTACAGGAAGAGATGGTGTTATCGCTTTTGGCGGTGGATATCACGGTATGGGACACGGAGCTTTATCCTTAACAGGAAATCTTGGTGCAAAAAACAATGTAAATTCATTGATGCCAGGGGTAACTTTCTTTCCTTATCCTTATTCTTATCGTTGTCCTTTTGGACTTGGTGGAGAAGAAGGTACAAAAGCTGCTTGTGCTTATTTTGAAAGAGTGTTAAAAGATCCTGAAAGTGGAATTAAAAAACCAGCTGCAGTTATCCTTGAACCAATTCAAGGTGAAGGTGGTGTTATTCCTGCTCCTGTAGAATTTTTGCAAACAATTCGTAGAGTAACAAAAGAACTTGATATTCCTATGATTGTTGATGAAATTCAATGTGGTGTAGGTCGTTCTGGAAAATTCTTTGCTTTTGAATATGCTGACATTGTGCCAGATGTAATTTTAACATCAAAAGCAATCGGTGGAACACAACCTTTAGCAGTTGTTATTTACAATAAAAAATTAGACAAATGGACTCCAGGTTCACATGCTGGAACATTCCGAGGAAACCAACTTGCTATGCGTGGTGGAATCGTTGTAATGAACAGAGTTTCAAAACCTGAGTTCTTAAAAGAAGTTCAAGAAAAAGGTGATTACATGAGAAGTCGCCTTGAAAAACTTCAAGAAAAAGTTTCTATCATCGGAGATATTCGTGGAAAAGGTTTGATGATGGGAACAGAATTTATCGATCCAAATTCACCAAAAGATTTACTTGGTGCTCAAATTGGTTCTGGTGAAATTGCTGCGAGAGTACAAAAACTTTGTTTTGAAAATAAACTTGTTATGGAAAAAGGTGGACGAAACGGAGCTGTTATGCGCTGTTTGTGTGCTTTGAATGTAACAAGAGATGAAATTGAACAAATGCTCTCAATTTTTGAAAAAGTAGTTATTGATGTTGATAAAGAAGTAAAGGAAGGAAAATTTGGAAAATAAAATATCTGATTTGATGTTTTTAACTTCTTCTGAAGAATCAAAGAAGAATTATTCCGAATTGATAAATAGAACTGTAAAGGCTATTGTTGATTCATTTGTTGACGAAAAAGCCTTTGCAGGTCTAACTCCTTACGATTTGAAAAAAGCTGTTCATGTGGACGAAGTTTTGCCAAAAACTGGTCTTGGAATGGACAAGCTTTTTTCAATGTTACAAGAAAAAATTCTTCCAAATATGTTAAGAACATCCTCAACCGATTATATGGCTCACTTGCATACTTTGGCTTTGTGCGAATCAATTTGTGCTGAGTTAATTATTGCAACTTATAATCAGTCTATGGATTCTTGGGATCAATCTCCTGCTGCAACAGAAATCGAAGTTGAAGTTGTAAAATGTTTGTGTAAACTTTACGGCTACGATGAAACTTCTGGTGGATGTTTTACTTCTGGTGGAAGTCAGTCAAATCAAACTGGGCTTTTACTTGCTAGAGATTGGTATTGTAATACAAAATTAAATCACGATGTAAAGAAGAAGGGACTTCCTTCAAACTATTCTAAGTTCAGATTTTACACATCAGAAATTTCTCACTTCTCAATGGAAAAAAGTTCTCATCTTATGGGATTGGGATATGACGCTGTTGTAAAAGTTCCAGTTGATAAAAATCAAAAAATGGATATTGAAGTTTTGAAATCTTTAATTGAAAAAGATATTCAAGATGGAAATTTACCAGTTTGTGTTGTTGCAACAATCGGAACTACAGACTACGGTAGCATTGATGATGTAAATCAAATTAGTCAACTTTGTAAAAAATACGGAATGTATCTTCATGCAGACGCTGCTTACGGAAGTGCAGTTATCATGTCTGATAAATATGATTCAAGAATTGGAAATCTTGCTTTGTGTGATTCTATCACTGTGGATTTTCATAAAATGTTCTTACAACCAATTAGTTGTAGTGCTATTCTTGTAAAAGATGATTCTCTTTTTGAAGTTTTAACTTTACATGCAGATTATCTAAATCGTGAAGAAGATGAAGAAGATGGATATACAAACCTTGTTGGAAAATCATTACAAACTACAAGAAGATTTGATGCTTTGAAAGTTTGGATGTCATTTTTATTACGAGGAAAAGATGGTTATTCTTCTATCGTAAATACTTGTATTGAAAATGCAAAATATTTTTACGACAGAGTATTAGCAGATTCATCTTTTGAAACAATTGTTGAACCAGAAATTAGTTCAGTTGTTTTTAGATTAAATGATACAGATGAAGTAAACAAACTTGTTAGAAGAAAATTGATTCACCAAGACGGAATCGTAATTGGTCAAACAGTTTTTGAAAACAAAACTTATCTTAAATTTACTTTGTTAAATCCTTTAGTAACTCATCAAAAATTAGATGAACTAATTGAAGAAATAAAATTGTTAGCAAAATAATGAACTTTGTAGAATTACTTTCTCCAGCAGGTGATGTAAAATCTTTTAAAGCTGCAATCCTTGCTGGAGCAAATGCAATTTTTTTTGGTGTTTCAGATTTTAACGCAAGGCAACGAGCCGAAAATATTTCTTTTGAAAATTTAATTGAATTAATAAAGTTAGCAAAATCCAAAAATGTAAAATCTTATCTTACTTTAAATACTTTAGTTTTTGATTCTGAATTTTCTTTGCTTGTGGAAACTGTAAAAAATGCAGTTGCTTGTGGAGTAGATGCAGTTATTGTTCAAGACCTTGGTGTTTTATTTGTTGTAAAAAAACTTTTTCCAGAATTAGAAATTCACGCATCAACTCAAATGACAACTCACAATATTTTACAATGTGAATTTTTATCTGAAGTTGGTGTAAGTCAAATAAATTTAAGTCGTGAACTTTCTTTAGATGAATTAAAACCAATTGTAAAATATTTGAACACAAAAAATATTATTGCAGAAATTTTTGTACACGGGGCTTATTGTATTTCATTTTCTGGGCAATGTTATTTTAGTAATTATCTTTATGGAGAAGCTGGAAATCGAGGTTTGTGTGTTCAGCCTTGTCGACGAGAATTTATTTCAAATAATAAAAATTTTACACCATTTAATTTAAAAGATAATTGCGCAATAAATTTTGTAAATGAATTAAAGCAGTTAGGAAATATAAGTTTAAAAATTGAAGGTAGAATAAAAAGTTTTGATTATGTTTGGGCAATTACAAAAGAATGGAAAAATGCTTTAGAAAATAATTTAAAAAAATTATTGTCTGAAAAAAATAATTTGATTTATAATGTTATGAATCGTTCTTATTCAGATGATTATTTGAAAGGTGAAGTTACAAGTTCAATGTTTACTTTTGGTTCAAAGGATCATTCTTTTGTTGAATCTGGATTTGTAATTTCTTATACTGCAAAAAATTGTAGGATAAAACTATCTGATAAAACAATTCAAGAAAATGATAAGATTTTAATCAAAGATAAAAATGATAAATTTATTTGTTCCGGATTTTTAACTTCCTTTGATAAAATAAATCAAGATTTTATTTTAAAAGTGAATAGTAAAGAATTTAATAAAATTTTTGCAGGATATAAAGTTTTTATCCAAAAAGATATTATAAATAAATTTAATTTAGAAAATGAAATTGAAAAGTTATCAATACAAGGAAAAAAAATTTGTGTAAAAGTTTTTGCAAATGAAAATAAAAAATTATCCTGTGAATTTATTTGCAAAGAATTAAATTGTTCTGTTAGCGTTGAGTCAAATTCTATTTTGCAAATTGCACAAAAAAATTCTTTAACAAAAGAAGTTGTCTTTGAAAAATTTAATCGTTTAGGTCAAACTGAATTTTGCATTGATAAAATTGATTTTATTGATTTTGAAGAAAATTTATTTTTATCTCTAAAAGAATTAAATGAAATTAGACGACAAGCAATTTCTTTTTTTGAAGAAAAATTAAATCAACAAATAAATGAAAATTCAGAAAATGATTTTGATAAAAATATTGAATTAAATGATTTGCAAAAAAAAGTATTTACAAAAAAAGAAAAAGTTTTAGAACACGAAAAAATTTATTTTTATTCAGAAATTTCTGATATTCTAAAAAATGAAAATTTTGAAAATGAAAAAATAATGTTGGAACTTCCATGTGTTAGTGATACAGAAGATTTTTTTGAAAAAATAAATTTTATTAAAGAGAATAAAAATATAATTCCGTATTTTCCTGCAATTATTTTTGATAATCAACTTACTGGATTTAAAAATCTTATTGATGAAATAAATACAGACAGAATTATTTTTACAGAAAATACAGGTTTAATGTTTTATGCAAAACAAAAAGGTTTAAAAGTTATTGGTGGACAGCATCTAAATATTACAAATAGTTTTTCTGCAAAATTTTATTCTCAATATTTATCAGGCTTTGTTCCAAGTTTTGAAATTCCAGAAAATGAAATTGATTCAATTTTAGAAAATGATTTAAATTTATCTTTATGTAAAATAAATTCTAATTTCAAATTATTGATGCAAAGTAGACAATGTTTAATAAAAAAACTTTCAGGCTGTAAAAAAGAAAATTGTGATTTAGATTGTATTAAAAATTGTAGTAAGAAAATTTCTTTTAAAGATAAAAACGGAAAAGAACTTATTGCTGTAAAACGAAAAGGTTTTTATTCGGCAATTTTTGCAACAAACTTTGAGCAACTGAATACCGACAAAAAATCCTTAAATCAAAAATACGATTTAATCGTTTATGATTACAGAAAGATTTTTGAATAAAAAATAAAATTTACATTATACTTATATTAAATTTACTTTGGAGAAAAAATGACTTATTTAGAAAAATTAGAAAAACGATTTGAAAAAGATTTTTTTGCAACAAAAGCAGCAAAGATAAAATTAGTAAATGCTGAACCTGAATGTCCTGAATCTGAAAATTCTTGTGAAGCTGTTAATGTAATTTGTGAAATGGTAATTGAAGATTTACACAGAAACGCAGCAGGTGGTGTAATGGGTGGTGCAATTTTTACTTTAGCAGATTACGCCTTTGCAATTTGTGCAAATGCATTAAATGAGTTTTATGTTACAGTAACAGTTTCTAGTACGATAAACTTTATTGATGTTTGTAAAGGTTCAAAATTAGTTGCTATTCCAGAATGTGTAAAAACTGGTAAGAATTTATGCTTTTATGAAATTAAAATATTTGATGATTTAGGAAATTTAGTTTCTGATGTTTTAATGACTGGAATGAAAAAGAAGATAAAATAAAAAAAACTATCCAACATAAAAAATATTTTTCTTGTTGGATAGTTTTTAACTTTAATAATTAATTAAAAATTATTTTAAAGCATCAATAACTTTTGTATTGAAAAAGTCGTAAAAGTTTTCTTTTGTAATTCCTGATACAACTTCTCCGTCAACTCTTAAGTTTGCTCCGTTTTCTTTACAAGCTCCAAGACAAATAGAACCAGCAAGTTCAATTTTGTCTTCAAGTTTGTTTGCTGCGATTGCTTCTTTTAATAGGTCTAAAACTCTACTAGCACCTTTTGCGTGGCATGAACTTCCCATACATACTTCAATTTTCATAAAATCATTCTCCTATAAATTAAAACATCAAGATTAAAATTTGTGATACAATAACAACCGAAATCAATGCGATTGGATAAGTTGAAGCATAAGCTCCTGCAACTTTTTCTGTCCCTGCTGTTGAAATTAAAGTTCCTAAAGCTGGAGTTGAAGTCATACCACCACAAATTGAACCTAAGTTGTTTAATAAATTTAGTTTCAAAACATATTTTGCAAAAATGTATCCAATAATCATTGGTAACAATGTCATAATAATTCCGTAGATAAAATATACCCATTGGAAATATTTTACAAATTCTGCACCACCTGCAACACCTGCACCAATTAAGAACAACATAAGACCAAGTTCTCTAAAGTTTTTTAGAGTTGGAGTTGATGGTGTAACAGAAATTTTTCCGATTTTTGCAAAGTGTCCAAAAATTAATGAAGCAAGCAAACATCCACCAGTTGTTGTTAAAGAAAAGTTTCCGATTTTTACAGAACCAATTAAAATTCCGATTACAGCAACTAATGAAAATGCGCAAAATCCAAATGGATCAAGTTCTATTTCTTTGCCTGTTAATTTTGATGCAACTTCAGGATTGTTTTCTGAAAGTTTTGCTCTTTCATTTTCCATATTTGCTTTAGAAAATTTTGGAACTAATTGAACAAAAAGAACAACGCCAACAACACCGAATAAATATGCGATTCCGTGACCAACTGCAACGATTGCTTCTAATGCTTCTGTTGTAACAGTTGCTTTTGCAGCAGAGAAAGCTGGAGTTGAAGTAAGTGAACCTGAAAGTAATCCTACTAACATTGCAGCTGCTTCTTTTGCATCTCGTCCGTAAACTTTAATGTCAAACATTGTACAAGCCCAACATGAAATTCCACCAACAATGATGATTAATAAACCAAGTACGATGTAAGATTTGAAGTTTCGTTTGAAATCTCCAAAGAAGTTAGGACCTGCAATAAATCCAACTGAAGTTACGAACAAAATCAATCCAAGATTTTCTACAATCTTTAATGCGTTTGTTACATAACTTGCTCCTGCTACTTTTAGTTGTTCAGCAAGAGGATTGTACAACAATGCTCCAAAAAGAAGTGCAACGATAAATACACCTGCAGTTCCTAAAGAAACACCTTTAATTGTAACACGACCTAATAAATATCCAAGACCAGCGATTGCAAAGACGCAAAAAATTAAAAATGAAACAGTTTTAATTGACAAAACACCAAGAACCATTTTATTTTACCATTCCTTCTAATTTTGGATTTCCATGTGTGTAACTTGGCAAAAGTTTTGGTGATGGAGTTTCATCTGTAATTCCAGCATTTGCTCTTTCTGCTTCAAAGTCATCAACATGTTTTAAAGTAAGTTTTTCTGGCATAGAAATATCTTTATACATTCTTCCTGCTGCCATACCAGCCTGACGACCAAATACAACAACATCAAGAAGAGAGTTACCCATAAGTCTGTTTGTTCCGTGGATACCACCAGCAGCTTCACCTGCAACAAGCAAGTTAGGAACTGAAGTTTGACAATCTTTGTTGATTTTTACACCACCATTTTGATAGTGAAGTGTAGGGTAAACAAGGATAGGTTCTTTTCTAATATCGATTCCGTATTTTCCGAACATACGAAGCATAGCAGGAATTCGTTTTTCGATTGTTCCTTCACCGTGAATAGCTTCAATCATTGGAGTATCAAGCCATACACCTTCTGAAATTGCTGTTTTAATTCCGTTTCCGATTTTACATTGTTTGATAATTCCAGAAGCGTTAACATCACGAGTTTCAAGTGGGTGAATGTAAACTTCACCTTTTGCGTTAACAAGTTTTGCACCAAGAGAACGAACTTTTTCTGTAACCAATGCTCCCAAGATTTGTGCTGGATATGCAGCACCTGTTGGGTGATATTGTAATGAGTCTTGATACAATAATTTTGCACCAGCTCTGTATGCTAAAACAAGACCGTCAGCTGTTGCTCCGTAGTGGTTTGAAGTAGGGAAGTTTTGATAGTGCATTCTTCCTGCTCCACCAGTTGCAATTACAACAACTTTTGCTTTTGCAATTCTGATTTCACCAGTTTCCATGTTCATAAGAACAGCACCTGCAGCATTTCCTTTTTCATCTTTGATAATTTCAATTGCAGCAGTGAAGTCTACTACTTCAATATCTTTTGAACGGTTAAATGCTTCATCACGGAGAGTACGCATAATTTCTGCACCAGAATAGTCTTTACAAGCGTGCATTCTTTTTCGGCTTGTTCCACCACCGTGAGTTGTAACCATTGTTCCGTCAGCTTCTTTGTCAAATTCAACACCTAAGTCGTTCAACCATTTGATTGCTTCAGGAGCTTTGTTTACCAATGTGTAAACAAGTTCAGGAACACCGTCAAAGTGTCCACCACCAAAAGCGTCAAGATAGTGTTGTGCTGGAGAGTCGTTTGGTTTATCAGCAGCTTGGATTCCTCCTTCTGCCATCATTGTATTAGCATCTCCAACGCGAAGTTTTGTAACAAGAAGAACTTTTGCTCCTGCTTCACTTGCCATGATAGCAGCACTTGTTCCAGAACCACCACCACCGATTACTAAAACATCTGCTTCGTAATCAATGTTATCCAAGTTTACATCTTTTGATGAAAGACGAGGTTTACCTTCCAAAACTTTTGTAAGTTCGATAGGAGCTTTTTCACCTTTGTTTGGACCAATTTTGATTTGTTCAAACTGACTAGGAATATTATCTGGGTGATTTTCTTTAAGGATTGTATCCTTTTCTTCTGCTGTTAATCGAGTAGCTTCAAATTTGATATTTGCTTCTCTTTTTTCTGCAACGATTTTTGCTAATTCGTCTAATTCGTTATTATACATTCACCATCTCCTATTCAAAATCTCTAGTATTGTAAAGTTCTTTAATTTTTTCCAATGGCTTATTCATGATTGATTGAATAAGTTCTTCACATTTACCTTCGTTGATTTCGTTAACTCTATCGATAAGGTGTTGTGTTTGAGGTTGTAAATATTTTCCGTTGATACGGCGTGCAAGTTCTGCAACTTGTGGATGTGAAATTCCTGCTGGACATCTTGATGAACAAACTCCACACATTACACAGTCAAAAGATTCTTCTGCGCATTTTTCAAACTCACCGCGTTGTGCATAAGCGATGTACTGCATAACATTGAGTTCTTGAGTACAAGCTTTTGTACAAGCGTTACATCCGATACAACTATAAATTTCTGGATAAAGTTGCATCATTACTTGTTCTGTAGGTTTGATAGCGTTAATATCGTATTGTTTTTTCTCAAGAGGGAAGAATGGAAGAGTTGCAACATACATTCCTTCTTCAACCTTTGTTTGACAAGCTAAACATGCTTTAAGTTCGTTGTCGCCTTTGATACGATAAATTGTAGCACAAGCGCCACAGAAACCGTTACGACAACCACATCCTCTTACAAGTTTATATCCAGCATATTCCATTGCTGTCATGATTGTAAGATTTTCTGGCACACTATATTTTTTTCCAAAAAAGAAAACATCAACTAAATTTTGTTCCATAATTTTAATCGTCCTTCTCTCTTAATATTCTGGTGGCAATTCGCTAAGTTGGTCAAAACTGAAAACAGGACCATCTTTACAAACATATTTATCACCAATGTTACAGCGACCACATTTTCCGATACCACATTTCATTCTCATTTCCATAGTTGTGAAAACCTGTGTATCAACAAACCCTAATTCTTTAAGTCCTGCCAATGTGAATTTAATCATAATTGGTGGTCCACACATAATTACAGTTTTGCTTGTATCAGGATTGAGTTCTTTTACATAGTTAGGAATGAATCCAACGTGTCCGTCCCAATCATCCTGTGGATTATCGATTGTAAGACAAACTTCGATTCCTGAATCATTTGTCCATTCATCAATAATTTCTTTGTAAGCAACAAGGTCTGCCTTTGAACGAGCACCGTAAACGATTTGAACTGTTCCGTAGTTTTCTCGTTTATCACGAACATAATTGATTACTGAACGGAGTGGTGCAAGACCGATACCACCAGCGATAAAAAGCAAGTTTTTGCCTTTGAAAGCTGTTTCTACTGGGAATCCGTTTCCGTAAGGTCCGCGTACTGTGATGTTTTGGCCAACTTCCATTGAGTGTAACCATTCTGTTAAACAACCACATTTTTTTACGCTGAATTCCATAAATTCTGTGTTTGTAGGTGAAGAAGTAATAGAAATCATTGCTTCTGAAACACCAGGAACAGAAAGCATTGCACATTGACCTGGTTTGTGTTCAAAAAGTTTTTTTCCGTCTTTTCCTACAACTCTAAATGTTTTTACATCAGGAGTTTCCTGTCGGATATCGGTTACAACTCCTACATAAGGAATTAAAGCTTCATTTTCCATTAGTTATCTCCTTTTGTATTTGAAAGCTTTTTAATAACTTTAACAATGTTCATTGAAATTGGACATTTGTTCAAACAGCGTCCACAACCTACACATCCGTAGATTCCTTCATTTTTTGTAGGATAGTAAACGAGTTTGTGCATAAATCTTTGTCTAAATCTTTCAAGTTGAGATTTGCGTGGATTTTCAGCAGCCATTTTTGTAAAGTCAGAATACATACAACTATCCCAACATCTAAAACGCTTAACGCCTTTTCCTGTATTGAAATCTCGAATATCGTAACATTGACAAGTTGGACAAACAAATGTACAAGTTCCACAACCTAAACAAGTTTCTGAAAGTTTTTCCCATTCTGGAGAATTGAACAATTCCAAAAGATTTTCACCTTTGAATTTTGCCATATCTTGTTTAGCAAGTGCTTGTGAATTCATTAATTCTGTTGTTGCATCTTTAATTTCTTCAACTGCGTCAACATCTGCATCGTTTGTGTTTTCTGTTAATGAAGAAATTGAAGCTAAAAAGTTTTTACCTTTTTCTGTATTTGCTTCAAACCAGATAGTTTCATCATCCATCCAAGAAGCAACATCACCTGCTGGATTTGCAACATCAATATTAAAAAGTGAACAGAAACAAGTTGGAGCCATTGTGTTACAACTTAATGTAACGATAGTTCCGTGTTCTCTTCGATTTTTGTAGAATGTATCAACTGGGTCAACAAGGAAAACTCTATCAAGAATTTCAAAACTC
>JAXJWW010000020.1:0-3487 GCA_036307825.1 Treponemataceae bacterium
CAGTTTATCCAAGTATTTTTTCTTACAAATGGAAAAATATTTATTTTACATCTTCAATTTACCCATTAGGAAAAGTTTTAGAAAAAAATATTTTTAGAGAAAGTTTAGGAGCAGGCGGTTCAGTTGCAACAACCGCTTGGGATTTTGCAAGATTTTTAGGTTGCAATAAAGTTTTTATGGCGGGATTAGATTTAGGCTATCCTAAAAACGAAACTCACATAAAAGGAAGTACTTTTGAACATTGGGCTGCCATAAAATCAAATTACATTGATAACGCAGAAACAAAATCCGTATCTTCACTTTTTTCTGCAAATCCAATTTATAAAACTGACTACGAAGGAAACAAGCTTCAAACAGATTCAAGAATGAACCTTTATGCTTGGTGGTTCGAAAGTAAATGTGCAGAATTTTCAGAAATAAAAACATTTTCACTTTCAAAAAAAAGCCTAGCGATTCCGGGAATCAATTATTTTTCAGTTGAAGAACTTATCAACTTTCCAGAGCAAGAAAAATTCAATATTGAAAATTTGAAAACTTCAGTTTGTAAAACAGAAAATCAAACATTAGAAAAAGAAAAAATCACTTTTACAAAAAATCTAAAAGAATTGATTTTTCAAATTGAAACTTCTGTAAAAAACGCAACAGAAAAACAAACAATGGAAATTTCAAATGAAATTGAAGATTTGATTTTTCCATTTTTGAATAAAAAAACTTTTGACGAAAAACTAAATTCTTTAAAAGAATTATTAATAATCCTTGAAAAAATTAAATTATAGGTTTTTAATAAAATTAACTAAAGAAAAAAAACTTTGCACCGATATTATAAGTGTAGTTGGTATAAAATATCGGTGTGTAGACATCCAGACACCGATTTTTGACCATAAATTATGGCTGAAGGACGTGTGAGGTTTTTCAGCTTTTTTTTTATAAAAAAAATTCGTTGCTGTAACGAAAATTTGGAGATTTTTATGAATTCCTTTGACGTTTCTGAACTTAAAGAAAATACTTTTTTTACTGCAGATGTTGTATTAGATAAAACTTTTTTATTATTGAATAATTCAATTCCAGTATCAAAATCTTTAATTGATGCCTTAAACGATTGGGAATTCAAACAAATTTTTTCAGACGGAAATATTAGAACAGGAACAGCCAATTTTGATTCTGTTGTTACAGATACTAATGAATTTATTGAAGAAAAGACAACTCCTGTACAAACACCAGTTACAGCTACTAAAATTACAGAAACACAAACAGTTTCAGTAAGTGAATTTCAAACAACACAAAAAAATCAGTCAGTTCCAACTCCTACTCCTCCAAAACCAGATATTAGTGCAGTAAATACAACGCAAACAAATTCTAATGACACAGCAGAAAATTCACGATTGAATGTTGTTCAAAATATTTACAATGAATATTTAAATTATATAAGTAATATTTATACACATTACGCAACTCACAAAGATTTAAATCTTGATGAGATTTCAAATACGGTAAAAGATTTGTGTAATTTTGTACGAGAAAATCGTCGCTATGTTCTAAGAATTCAACCAAATCAAGATGGAAAAAATAAAAACTTCTTGATAAATCACTCAATGCGTTCAACAGTTTTAGCTATAACAATCGGTTTACAATTAAAACTTCCAATAGAAAAATTGATTGAACTTGGAGTTGCTTGTATTTTGCACGAATTGGGACAAATTCGATTACCTCCTCAACTTTATCTTACAGATAGAAAATTAACTCAATCTGAAAAAAATGAAATTTGTACGCATCCAGTTATTTCATATAATATTTTGAAAGGCTTTGACTTTCCATTAAGTATTTGTCTTGGAGTTCTTGAACATCACGAAAAAGAAAATGGAAAAGGTTATCCACGACATTTATCAGGAGCAAGTATTTCACCTTATGCAAAAATTATTGCAGTAGCCTGTTCTTTTGAAGCAATTACATCACCACGACACTACAAAGAAGCAAAATCATCATACGAAGCAATGGTTGAACTTTTAAAAAATGAAAGTAAACAGTACGACGAAACAGTTATCAAAGGTTTGCTTTTCAGTTTGTCACTTTTCCCAATCGGTGCTTATGTTTGTCTTTCAGACGGAAAAATTGCACAAGTTACAGATGTAAATCCTGAAAATCCTAAAAATCCGATTGTTCAAATATTGAACGAAAAAGATGAAAATGGAGAACCAAAAACTGTTGCAACCAACGATACAACTTTAAGAATTGTGCGAGTTTTGAACAAACAACAAGCCGCAGAAGCACTAAAGTCAATCCAGTAAATGTGAGAATTGTTTTTTAAATAGAATTTTCTCAAATTATTATTGATTTTTAGTCTGATTTTTTAATTCTTCTAATTCAGCTAAAAATTGATCATCGATATTTGGTGGATTTGATTCAAAATATAAAAGCTTTTGAATTTCATCGATATTTCTTGCACCCCAAACAGAAATAACTTTTGCATTTTGTCTTAAAAAACCAAAGGCAATAGGCACATTTTCGATTTTTCCAGAAGCAAGAGTTTTGATGGCAGTAATTCCAACATCAGCTTTTTCAGCCTGTTTTATTAAATTAAGTTCTTCTTCCGTAGAAAAAATATTTAATGGATAACGCAAAACATCATAAAGGCCAGAATCAATAGCCTCTTTTGCCAATTCTAAATTATGAGTTGTAAATCCTATAAAACGAATTTTTCCACTACGACGAGCAATTAACATTTCGTTGTATAATCCATCATCAGTACCCGGAATTGGAAGATAATCTTGATTTGTAATGTGATAAATATCGATACAATCTGTTGAAAGGGATTCAAGTGATTTTTCAAGTTCAATTGAAGCTTCTTTTGCAGTTTTTGCCTTTGTCCCAGAAGAAAGAATTAAATTTTTTCTCAAAGGAAGTAAAGCAGCTGCTCGTTGTATTTCAAAATCATTTGATGAAGAACTAGCAAAGACTTCAATTTCTTTTTCAGCAAGACTTATTGTCTTTCCGATTTTTTCTTCTACGCCGGAATATGCACTTGAAGTATCAAAAAAATTTATGCCGCCTTTAAATGCTGTATTCAAAATTTCAACAGAATCTTCTAATGAAACTTCTTGCAACAATTTTGTTCCTAAAGCGGAACAGCTTACCATAAGATTTGTTCTACCTAAAGTTACATATTCCATAAACGCATCCTTAAAAAGATTTTTTATACAAAAGCCGATTTGACTTTTGCATAAAAATTTATCTTGTGTAATTTTTGATTTCTTTGCGGATTCTAGCAGAAAGTTCTGCAATTGGAACTCTAACTTGTTCCATTGAATCTCTAAAACGCAAAGTTACAGTTTTATCATTTTTAGAATCGTAATCAACTGTTACACAGAAAGGAGTTCCGATTTCATCTTGACGACGATATCGTTTTCCGATTGCTCCAGATTGGTCGTAATCTGTTACAAAATCTTCTTTCAATTCGTTTTGAATTTCTTTTGCAAGTTCTGCAAGTCCG
>JAXJWW010000021.1:0-21819 GCA_036307825.1 Treponemataceae bacterium
CCTTAGAATATTTGGGCATAAAAAATGCACCTCCTAAAATTGTAATTTATTTGTCCAACTTTAGGGGTGCAGTTCATACGCTCCTCAATGCAGGGCTGTTTCAATTTTTGGCTACGCCTTTTTTTTACAATTCCGTTAATAAGCGAATTGTTTTCGTTCTTTTTTTGCAACGATATGTAAATTTACGCGATTGTCTGGCTGGGATTTTTCTACGAAGCGTTATGTGTAAATATTTTCATAGCGTTTTATCGATAAAAAAAGGCTGTGTGTGGGAATTGCGAATTGTAATTTCGAAGGTGGCATTGTGGTCGGCATGTCCTTTTTCCTTTACGCAAGTTCTAACTAAATTTTGTTTTTCACGATTTTTATTGCGTGTTTTTTGCAACGATATGTAAATTTACGCGATTGTCTGGCTGAGATTTTTCTACGAAGCGTTATGTGTAAATATTTTCATAGCGTTTTATCCGGTAAAAAAAGGCTGTGTGTGGGAATTGCGAATTGTGATTACATAAGTGGCATTGTGTACAAGGCTTCACGATGTCGTTTTTGGGTTACGCACTTTTTTTTTACAATTCGTAAATAGCCAAATCATTTTCGTTCTTTTGTGCAACGATATGTAAATTTAGCACGATTGTCTGACTGGGATTTTTTACGAAGCGTTATATGCAAATATTTTCATAGCGTTTTTATGGTAAAAATAGGACTGTGTGTGGGAAAAAAAATAAAGGGATGCACTTTTTAGCACATCCCTTTTGTGATATTTAATATAAGCGTTTATTTAGATTCTTTCATTACGATACTTACATTGATACTTTCGATAGCATCTACTACTTCTTTGTAAACTGCTTCTACATGTACTGGGTTGTTAATATCAACTTTTCCTGAGGCAGAAAGAATTGAAAGAGAAAGATTTCCAAAGAAATTTTCGAAAGTTGATGTAGGCATATACATATGAAACTGTGAACAATCTTCATCTTGGAATGCATAAACATCGATGTCGCGGTAAGCAGCATTACGAGAACTCATTTTGATAGTAATTTTGTTTCCGTCTACTTCCATAGGAAGTTGTAAAGCCACATTCTTTCCTTCTAAAAGACAGTTATATTCAAATGTTTTTGCATTTGGGAATTGAACTCCGTAGAGAACTGACTTTAAGAATTTATCGATAATAGAACCATTCATTTTTGCAAAGTTGAATTTTGTGTTCAAGAATGTGATATCCTTGTCTTGTCCCTTTGCGTTTGACATATAAGTTGCGCTATAGTCATATTTTTTACTTGCAAGGTCAAGATTTTGATTGATACGAAGATAAGAGAGTACAATTTCAGATGTTTCATTCTTAGTTGTTATATATTGTTTGTGACTCATAATATCACCATGTAATGTTGCATTAGGAGTATACATCAAACGAGCAAAAATATACTTAACAGCACCATCTGGAACTTGATTATCAGCTCTTTGTTTAAACATCAAATCACCAACAACTTTATACTTAGTTGTTATATTTAACATATAATTATCTGTATTAGGAACAACACCTGTAAAGACATTTGTGCCATCTTCCATATAAGTATTAATAGCCATTTGATTAGTTGTTCCATTTGTAGCATCATTACAAACCCACATACCTACAATTTCATCAGAAAGATCTTCTTTGCAATAGTTGTATGTGTAGCGTTTTCCATCTTCTGTAGTAACAGAAAAAGCCATTCCAGGAATAAAATCAAAATGACCTTCTAAATTATCGTCATCTTCAAAAATCATTGCAATTTTGCCATCTTGAATAGAGATGTTACCTTTTATATCTTCCCAATATTCACCATCATAACCTGTTGAAAGTACAGAACCATTTGATTTTATTACCAAAGCTTCTGCAAATTCTGGATGAAAACAAGTCCATGTTCCTGCAAGTTCAGAAACTTTGTGTGAATCACTACAAGTAAACTTTTCACATCCAGTAAATGCCAAAAGTGCCACAAGGACAAGCATCATTACGCTTAAAAATTTTTTCATAGTTTTACCTCACTAAATAAAAAAAGCCTAAGAATTTCAACTTAATATTTCAAAATGAAAAATCACAATGTTGTTACTCTTTTAGGCTCCGTTACAAGTAATGTAAATTATTACACAAAAAATGTAAAGTATTTGTTTTAGTGAATTATGAGTGAAATACTGTCATGCTTAACTTATTCTTGTCATGCTGAACTTGTTTCAGCATCTATACTCGAAAATATCACACGGCATGGAAAAGTCTAACGATTTTTTTGTTTTTTGGGTCAGTTTTTGATGTTTTTTTTATTGCGAAGCGAGAAAGCGAAAATTTATAAGAAAAATCAACTTTTTTTTTGCGAAATTTATTCATTTTGCATTTTTTTGAAGATAATAACTTATGTAAACAAAATTTATGTGAGGTGATATTATTATTTTCAAAAAATTTGAAGACTTAACTTTTGCGGATCATTATATTTTCGAGAAGGTTTTGCAAAACAGAGAAATTTGCCAAGAGTTACTAGAACGACTTTTGAAAATCAAAATCGACCATATTGAGTATCCAGAAATTGAAAAAACAATCAGCCCATACTACGAAACAAAGGGAGTTAGATTAGATGTCTATGTCAAAGACAGCGACAAAGTTTTCGATATCGAACTTCAAAACTCAGCAGGTGTAGATATTTATTTACGCACACGATATTACCAGTCAATGTTAGACACAGATAATCTTCTAAAAGGTGAACATTATTCAAAACTTCCAGAAAGTTTTATCATTTTTATCTGTACCTACGACCCAATTGGTGATAATCTTCCGTCTTACACTTACAAAACTTGTTGCATTGAAAACCCCAAACGTATTATGAAAGATAAAATCACAAAAAAATTCTACAATGCCACAGCTTATAAACAAGAAAAAGATATGGAAATTTCTGCATTTTTAGAGTATATTTGTAATCAGAAAACTGTTGACGATTTTACTTCAAAAATTGATTCTTTCGTTCAAAAAATAAAAAAACAAGAAGTCAACAGAAAGGAGTATTCTAGCGTGAACATCCACGACCAAGATATATATTTCAAAGCAAAAAATGAAGGTATCGCACAAGGTTTTCAACAAGGCGAATATCAAGCAAAAATAGAAACTGCTAAAAATATGTTAAAAGATAAATTAAGCTTAGAAACCATTATTAAATATACAGGATTATCTGAAAGCATAATTTTAAAACTTTCAGCTGAATAAATTTATAAAGAAAACTGTTGACGATTTTACTTCAAAAATTGATTCTTTTGTACAAAAATAAAATTCTGTGTAGTACCTTTACATAAACCCTACTTCCTACTATAATCTAACAACTCATAAGAGGCATTTTTCATTTCAATATAAAATAATCAACATTACAAGGAGTTATTCGTGGATAAAAATGAAATCTTAGCTCGTGCAAAAGAATATGTAAACGAGGAAAAAGACCAACATTTTAGACAAGAAGTTGAAGAACTTATCAAAGCAGAAAACATTGCAGAACTTGAAGACAGATTTTATCAAAATCTTGAATTTGGAACAGGTGGACTTAGAGGAATCATCGGTGGTGGAACAAACCGCATGAATACATGGATGATTAACAGAGCAACTCAAGGTCTTGCAAACTATTTTATCAAAACTTTCCCAGAAAAAGCTGCAAAAGGTGAACTTTCTGCTGTTATCGCTTACGATTCACGCCGATTTTCTGATGTATTTGCAGAAGCAACAGCTTTGATTTTTGCTGCAAACGGATTTAAAACTTATCTTTTTACAAGTCTTCGTCCTACTCCAGAACTTTCATTTGCAATTCGTACACTTGGTTGCGATACAGGTGTTGTAGTTACAGCATCACACAATCCACCTCAGTATAATGGATATAAAGCTTACTGGAATGACGGTGCTCAAGTTATCGAACCACACGACACAGGAATTATTGACCAAGTAAATTCAGTTGATACAGTTAAAACAATTTCAAAAGAAGACGCACTTGCTTCTGGAAAACTCATCATGATTGATAAAGAAGTTGATGAAAAATACTGGGAAATGTGTAAAGCTCAACTTTTCAGGCCAGATGTTATCAAAGAAAAAGCATCAGAAGCAAAAATTGTTTACACACCACTTCACGGAACAGGTGCAATGCATGTAGAAAAAGTTCTTAGTGACTTAGGTCTTACAGTTATCACAGTTCAAGAACAAAGAATCCCAGACGGAAACTTCCCTACTGTAGAAAAACCAAATCCAGAAGAAGCTCCTGCTCTAAAAATGGCTGTTGAATTGGCTGAAAAAGAAAAAGCTGATGTTGTTATGGCAACAGACCCAGATGCAGACAGATTCGGAATTGCTGTTCCAGATGCAAACGGAAAATATGTTCTTATCACAGGAAACCAAATGGGAGCATTGCTCACAGACTATATCATCGTTTCAAGAAAAGAACTTGGAAAAATGCCAGCAAATCCAGCTATCGTTCGTTCTATCGTTACCTCACCTTTTGCAGACAAAATTTGTGCAGCAAATGGAGTTAAACTTGTAGAATGTTTAACAGGTTTCAAATGGATTGCTAACGAAATGGCAAAATTTGAAAATACAAACTGCAACAACTATATCTTCGGATTTGAAGAAAGCTACGGATACAATGTAGAAACTGATGTTCGCGATAAGGACGGAGTTTCAGCTGCTGCAATGTGTGCAGAAATGACTCTTTACTGGAGAACTCAAGGAAAATCACTTCTTCAAAGATTGGAAGAACTCTACACAACTTACGGATATTTCCAAGATAGTGCAATTTCACAAAACTTCCCAGGTGCTTCTGGTGGTCAGACAATGAAAAATATCATGTCAAAACTCAGAACAGAAGGATTAAAATCACTTGGTGGAAAAACAGTACTTTCTATTCGTGATGTAGGTGACAGCGTTGTTTACAATCCTGCAAAACCAGAAAGCAAAGAAAAACTTGATTTACCAAAAAGCAATGTAATTCAATTCTTCCTTGATGGTGGAACAGTTGTTAGTGCTAGACCTTCTGGAACAGAACCAAAAATTAAGTTCTATATCAACTGTGTAATCGAAAATTCTTCAGACCTTGCAAAAGCAAAAGAAGAAGCAGACAAGTTAACTTCTGCAATCGATAATGAAATCAAAGAAGTTCTTGCTTCAGTAAAATAAAAAGAATCAAGTGAAAACATTAAAACAACTTCTCCGTCTTTACGAAGGCGGAGGAATTTTTACTGCCATCGATACAGAAACTACAGGACTCATGAACAAAACCGATAAAATTATTGAAATTGGGGCTGTAAAATTCTGTAAGGATGGGGTAATTGATAAATTTTCTACACTTATCAATCCTCAAATGCCAATTCCTTACGCATCAACAAAGGTGAATGGAATTACAAATCAAATGGTTTGTGACTGCCCTACTTTTTTTGAAATTCATCATGATTTTTTGGATTTTATCAAAGATACAGTTTTAGTTGCCCACAATGCAAATTTTGATATTGGTTTTATCAACGCCGAACTTTCTAGAATCAACAAAGGCGAATTGAAAAAGCCGAATGTTCCTGCTGTAGATACTTTAAAAAATTCAAGAAAAATTTACACAGAATTTACTAAGTTTAATTTACAATTTTTAGCAAATGAATTTAATATTTCTGTGGAAAATGCTCACAGAGCTTTAGAGGATGCAAGAGTGTGTATGGAATTATTCCAACACAACCTTGCACAATTAAAAGATTAAATGACTAATTGTAATTTACAAATTCCAAAAGTTCCTCTTTGGTTTTTAATTTTTTCAAAGCGGTTTCTTGAATTTGCCTAACTCGTTCCCTTGTAAGACCTAATGTCCTTCCTGTTTCTTCTAAAGTCATGGGCTTTTTACCGTCCAAACCATAACGAAGTTGTACAATAGCCATCTCTCTTGATGATAATGACATCAAAACCTTGTTAAAAGTAGTTTTTAATGCGGCTGAAAAAACGGCATTCAAAGGTTCTTCAAAATTATCATCGCTAATGATATCTGAAATATGAGAAGCGTTTTCTTCATCAACATTTACATCAAGACTAGAAGTTTCTTGGGTATAATTTAGAATAGTTTCTAATTCTTTTTTAGACATTCCTAAATTTTCAGCTAAAACATCTAGAGATGGTTCTTGCTCCATTGATTGAGTTAAAGCTCGAGCCAAAGATAAGGTTTTGTTAATTGTGTTTAACATGTGAATAGGAATTCGAATTACGCGACTTTTATCCGCAATTCCTTTGATGATAGCTTGTCGAATCCACCAAATTCCGTAGGTAGAAAATCGATAACCTTTTTCTGAATCAAATCGATTGACGGCTTCTATCAAACCGATATTACCTTCATCAATCAAATCCAAAAGAGGCAAGCCTCGATGTTGATACTTTTTTGCTACTGACACAACTAATCTTAAATTAGCTGAAATCATTTGATTTTTGTAACTGCATAACAACTTTTGTAAATCTTGTACCCTTAATTCAAGCTCAGTTTTTTCAGTTACAGAAAAGGTATTTTCTATTCTTGCAAGCAAATTTGCAATATCACCTTTA
Source organism: Treponemataceae bacterium (assembly GCA_036307825.1). GTDB lineage: Bacteria > Spirochaetota > Spirochaetia > Treponematales > Treponemataceae > RGIG9060. The sequence goes on from JAXJWW010000021.1 coordinate 6,566, forward strand.
CATTTTTTAATTTTTATCCCAAGCTCTCTTTCTTCCTCTATTGAAAGAAGTTTGTTATAAGAAATTTGCTTAAGATAAACAGAGAGAGGGTCAATATCAGACACACTCTTTCTACTAGCGGATTCTGGAGGTTGGGTATCCTCAGAACTAACACGAAGTTTTCGTTTCATAAATTTTCTCCTAGGATAACTAGTTATCCTAAAATGAAGTGTAATATATGAAATTTTAAAATTCAAGAAAAAACTAAAAAATCTTTAATTTTTTTTAAATTTTTATATGAAATTATAAAAAAATACTTTAACCACGTGGAGCTGTTGCAGGATCAACTGGATTTCCATTTTTGAAAACCATAAATAAAAGTTGAGGTTTAGAAGTTCTTGTATCAATGGCAACTGTACCAATTTTTTCATTTAATTTTACAGTATCACCTTTTTCAACATTTATCTTGTCTAAATTTGTGTAAACATACATATATCCACTTTTGGATTGCACAAAAACAACATTTCCAAAACCGCGATAAATTCCACAGAACATAACAGTTCCTTCTCGAATGATATTTACACTTTCATTTAAATTTGTAGTGATAGAAACACCAGAAACTTTTCCTTCCAAATACTGAATTTCTTTTGCGACAACTGGCCACAAAAGATTTTTACTAGCTTTTTTGTTTTTATCATAAGTTCTAGAATCAGTAAGTTGTAAATCTTCAAGTTTTGTAGAACTATTTCCTGATGAAGTTTTTGTAGTTTCTTTTGTTTGATTTGTATTTTCAGAAGATGCTAAAGGAACGGTTAAAACCTGCCCCACTTTTATAGTATTTGAACCACTCATTTTATTGAGAATTGTTAAAGTTTCTACTGAAATACCAAATCGTTTTGCAATTCCATAAAGAGTATCACCTTTTTTTACGATGTAAGTATCAGTTTTTTCAACTTTTTGAGAATTATTTGTTTCAGAGGAATTTTGAGTAGGAATTTTTAATTTTTGACCAGTTTTAATCACAGAACTTGTTGAAATATTGTTTTCTGAACACAACTCTCCAACACTAATACCGTATTTTCGACTAATGCTATAAAGTGTTTCACCTTTTTGTACTTCATGAAAAGCGACTTGAGAGGAAAAAACTAAAACAATAGAAATTAATATTGAAAAAATAATAAAATTACGTAAAAAATTATTCATAACACATAAATTATCGGAAAAAAAAGTGAATTTTGTTAGAAGATTATCAGCTAAATTGAATTAAAAAAATCCCCGATAGAAAATCCATTCACAACAAAACCAGCAGGATAGATTTTTTTAATATTATTTCTTCCTTCAGTTAAGTGAACAGATGTAATTCCATGTTTGATAGAACTGTCGGCTTCGATAAAGGCAGCCACATGATCTGCACAGCGAACAAGTTTTCCATCAACTGGATTAAATTCATCAGAATTGAATTTTGAGTTAAGTTCATCAAATGAAACTTCTTTTACATTTTTGTAATTTGAATCACAGATACGATTATCAAATTCATCACTTGTAAAATAAAGAATTTCATTTACATAGGAAGATTCCATTAAAGGAACAAGTTCTCGTTGCACAATTTCATCTTCGATTTTTTTAACGATAGCAGGAAGTTCCCGAGTTGCCTGTTTTACAGGTGAAATAATATCCCGAGTTACAGATTCTGGTAAATCATGAAAAAGTGCTGAAAAATAATTGTTGTATTCTCGTTTTGGGCAAAATTTTACAGATTGATGACGACCAAGTAAAAGAGTAAAAATTGCAACAAAAAAACAATGTCCCAAAACGCTAGTTTTTGGCACACGAGGTGTTTGATTCCATCTAGTTTGAAAGCGAAGTTGTTCAATAATAAGCAAAAAGTCGTAAGGCTTTTGTTTAGTAAGCAAAAGTTGTAAACCCCGTAAATCTAAATAAGGCTGAATATCCTCGTTGATTTCTTTTTCGATTTTTGCAAGTCGACTTTTTTCGTTTACAACAGAAATCATTTCAAATTCACGCATTGTAGAATATTTATGTGCAGCACGATAAATTCTCAAAGTAATTTCAGTTTTAGGTTTGTAATTTCCTAAAAGATAATCAGAAAATTGTTTAAAAAGTTCTTTGTCTTCAATAAAATCTTGATATTGAGAAATTACCCATTCATCTAATTTTTTGTATTCCTCTGGATATTCACTCTTTATCATTCTTTGAACAGGAGCTTTTATATCGCAAAGTGCAATTTTTTTTAATAAACCAAACAAAGAAGCGTACATCATCCAATGCCAGTCAATTTCAGCACCTCGTTCTTCTTCATACTTCCCGATGATATAAGCAAGAACCATTCGCTCACCAGATTTATCCATTTCAACCATATCAAAGGGACGAACCAAATCGTTCCAGCGTTCTATTGAAAAGGCTTCAAATAATTTGAGAGCAAGTTTAGTTTGAATCATTATTTACAAATTCCCTTCTTTTGATCTTTTTCTAATTTTTCTTTCCATACTAGGATTTTTTTCTTAAGTTCTTCAGCTTCTGCTTGTTCAGTTGTCAAAATACAAATTCTACGAAGAGCCATCAAATAATTAATTGCAAGACGCATATCATCAATTCGGCGAGTTGAAAGTTCATATCTATCACGATAACCATCAGCAGATTTACTTAAAAGTTTTTTTATCAAGCGAATATAAAAAACAGTTGTATCATAATCTGGAGAACGAGGATCAAAATAATCCTTCATTGCAGTTTTCATATTCAACATATTTTTTGCAACCGTTGCAAATCTACCTTGAAGTTCGATAAAACCCCACTTCCATTTTGTATTTTCACCATAGGCATCCATTATCAAACGAATGGCTAAACCTAATTTTCTGATTGTAAAATATCGTTTATCAAGAGGTGTATTTTCAATTTCCGCTACATTTTTTTCGTAATCTGAATAAGGAGCATCAACAAAGTTTGTTACCACTTCTTCAAAATAAATAACAGATTTATATAATGCTTTTCTACCTTCATTGAGAGCATCGGTATTTTTTGTGGAAATTAATTCTACAGAAAGATTGTTTATTGTAAGATACAAAGTTGCAATATACATCATTTCTTCAGCTAAAAGAAATTTTTTATAAGCAACACCAGATGAATCTTTTGATATAAGTTGCAAGATATTTTTTTCTTTTTCGTAGGATTTTTCAACAGCCTCTTTGTAAGGCTTCATTTTTGTATTAAATAATTCTCTACTTTCTGCAGCAATCTTTGCCATATTCCCTCCATAACAAAACTTTACGTAGGTAAGAAATTTGAATATTTCTCTAAAAGTTTTCTTGCGTGTTCACAAGAAGCTGAATCTACAGAATCGCCAGAAAGCATTCTTGCAATTTCTTCAACGCGTTCTTGTCCCAAGATAACTCTTGCCGAAGTTTTTGTACTTGTATTATCAGAATTTTTCTTTATTCTTATTTGAGTATCGGCATAAACTGCAATACTGGCTAGATGTGTTATACATAAAATTTGTTTTTTTTGCGAAAGTTTTTTGATATGACTTCCAACTGAAACAGAAACTTCACCACCGATTCCTGTGTCAATTTCATCAAAAATTAAGGTATCAACTGTATCAGACTCTGCAAGAATAGTTTTCATTGCAAGCATAACACGAGAAATTTCACCACCAGAAGCAATTTTTGCAAGAGGTTTTAATTCTCCGCCTTTGTTTGCACAAATCAAAAATTCCACATTGTCCATTCCTAAAGGTCCACATTTTTGTACCAAATCGGAACTTTCCTTTTGTGTAATTGAAACAGAAAATTTACTTCCTGCCATACCTAAGTTTGCAAGAACTTGCTCAATTTGACTAGACATTTTACTTGCAAAAGATTTTCGTTTTTCAGAAATTTTTGTTGCTCGTGCAAAAACATCTTTTTCTAAAATCTTAATTGAATTTATCAATTCTTGGGCATTTTCATTCCAAGATGAAAGTTCTTCAAGTTCAACCTTTGCATGTTTTACATAATCCAAAATTTCTTCGATAGAACCATTTGCAGAAGAACAATATTTTTTCTTCAATTTGAAAATTAAAGCTTGTCTTTCTTGAATTTCTTCTAATCGTTCTGGGTCAAAAGCTAAAGATTGCTTGTAAGATTTTAATTCATCATTTATATCAGTAAGTTCGTAAAAAGCATTGTTTATTCTTGTTGAAATTTGAGTTAAATTTTTATCAATATCGGAACTGTGTTCTGCTACAGTTCGTAATTTTTTCATTACTTGTAAAATTGAATCTGTTTCTCCAGAAAAATATGAAGACATTGTTTCGATATTTTCGTAAAGTTTTTCGTACTGAGAAAGACGAGTTTCTTCCGCATCAAGCTCAACATCTTCTGAAGGTTTTAATTTTGCTTCTTCAATTTCTGAAACTGCAAAACTTAACAATTCAATTTTTTCTGAACGCTTTGCATCAGAACTATTAAATTTTTCTAGTAAATTTCTTTTTTCAATTAAGGTTTTATATATTGAAGAAAACTCTGCTACATCTTCTGTAATTTGAGCATAAGAATCTAAATATTTTATGTGTTCACTAACCTTCATCAAAGATTGATGTTCGTGCTGTCCGTGAATATCAACAAAAAAAGAAGTAAAATCAGAAAGTTCAGCTCTCGTAACAGGTGTATCTTGAATCCAAGCCCCAGATTTTCCATTATCACGAACAATTCTTCTTAGTAAAACTCTATTGTCTTCTGGCGTAATTCCATGTTCTTCAAGCCAAGCAAATGCACTTTTACATTCATCTTTAATATAAATAGTTCCAGAAACTCTTGCTTCGCTACATCCTGGTCTAATCTGGTCAACTCCACCCTTTCCTCCCAACAAAAATGAAAGAGCGCCAATCAAAATAGATTTTCCTGCACCAGTTTCACCACTTAAAACAGTAAAACCTGAATTCAAATCCAAATTAAGAGAATCGATAAGTGCAAAATCTTTTATGCTTATATCTTCAAGCAAGAGGTCCTCCTGACCAGTTTAATTTAGAACGCAAAGCCCCGTAAAAAATATTGGAATCGCATCCAATAAGAACAAGTTTTTCATCTGCTTTACGAATTTTTATTATATCATATTCATTTACATCAAATGCAACTTGACCATCACAAGTAATACAAACTTCTGCTCCTCTAGATGGCAATACTTTGACTTCAAGTTCTGACCAAGCCGGTAAAACCAAAGGTCGATTTGATAATGAAAAAGCACAAATTGTACTTAAAACCAAAACATCCATCGAAGGATCAACAATTGGACCTCCGGCAGCGGCAGAATAAGCAGTAGAACCAGTTGAAGTTGCCACAATAATTCCGTCAGCTTTGAAGTGTCCTAAAGAATTGTTGTTGGCAGTAACATCTAAAGAGATAATTCTTGCAGCACCGTTTCCTGTTACAACCACATCATTTAAGGCAGTTGAAGAAAACAAAACTTCATTATTTCTAACTAATTCCACATAGGCTAAACTGCGTTCTAAAAGTTTAGATTTTCCTTTTAAGAAAGTTTCTAAATCTTGTTCCCATTTATCAACTTGAATTCCTGCAATAAAACCAAACTGACCAAAATTTATAGGAAAAACAGGAATTCCAAAAGGAGCACAAATTCTAGAAGCAAACAACACAGTTCCGTCACCACCTAAGGTAATTGCAAAACTATACTGATTTTTCTCGATAGAAAGTACATCTTTATTATAGTCATCAAATTGAGAATTTGGACCATTATAAAGAAATTTTTTTGCTATAATTTGATGATTTTTCAAAAATATTTCGATAGAAGAATATAAATTACAAGCTTCTTCATTATAAGAATTGATAATTACAAGACACTCTTTCATATATTCTTCCTATCATTATTAACTTTAAACCTTACGGTAAAGTTGCTAAAACTTTTGCAATCTTAGATGATTGATTTTTTCCTAATCTTGGATACAAAGGGAATAAAGCACATCTTAAAAGTAAAGATTTTGCATTTTTACAATGTTCAAGTTCTTCTTCTCGTAAAGCGATAACAGTATCTTCAAAAGCCAAAGCAATATCAATTTCTTTTCGTGCTGAATATTGTTTAACATCCTTAAATCCACTTTCAAGGATTACAGGGAATGCATAAACAACAGGAACAGCATAATCACCTTGTTGAGAGAACGAACGGTGTTTACCTTGCATCAAAGAACGAATATACATTTCGTACATTTCTTTTCTGATTTGTTCGTTTCGGTTATGTTCTTTTAATTGAACAAAAGCCAAAGAACAATTTATGTCAGGCAAAATATCTGTTGATGGAGCAATATCTGTGTGTTTTTTAAGAACAAGCCAATCTCTGCGTTGAGGAGCCATCAAAACAGCACCGCCACCTGCAGTTAAAATATCCCGTTCTTCCAAACCTAAAATGCTAAAAACACCAAAAGTTCCGGTTTTCTTTTCACCTAAAGTTGCACCTGCACTTTGAGAAATATCTTCAATAACAGGAATTCCTAATTCTAAAATTGCATTGATATTAGGAATCAATCCCATAGTTTCGTGTAAAATTAAAAGTCGACCACCATTTTGGATTGCTTCATGTACAGTTTCAGGAGAAACAAGAGAAGTTTCTGGTGAAACATCTAAAACAAGAGGCTTGTAACCTAAATCTTCAATTGCAATAATTTGCCAACTTGGAGCTAATGCTGAAATCATAATTTGAGATTCTTTTGGCAAATCTAAGGCTTTTAAAACATATTTTAACGCAATAGAAGGACTTCTAAAAGCAACTGCGCCATCAACACCAAAATATTCTTTTACATATTGAATAAGACGCAAATTACTTTCACCTGGACCGATTTTTTCTTCTACCATACAAGTTAAAACCGCATCCATTTCTCTTCTGCGAATTGTAGAACTAAAAGGTTGAATTTTCATTATTAATTAATTCCAATAATTTTCTGTAATTCTTTTGGATTACAAATCTTTCTTGTATCAAGAATGATAAGATATCCGTTTTCTTGGCGAACAACACCATGTATATATTCTGTTCCAATCCCACTTAGCATTTGTGGTGGTGGATTCATATCCTTTGAATTAACTTCCACAACTCTAGCAATTTTATCAATTACTAAACCGATTTTGTTTCCGTCAATATTGAGAATTAAAAATCCACCTTCAAATTCTAAATCTTCTTCAGACTTTATTTGAGATTGAATGTGAAATCGCTTATGCAAACTAATAATTGGGATAATTTCGCCACGAAGATTAAAAATACCTTCTACATAATAAGGTGCATTAGGAATTGGTCTAACATTTTGAATTTTAACAACTTCCTTTACATCCATAATGTCTACACCATATAATTCTTCACCCAACTGGAAAGTTACCAATTGAAAACGAAGTTCACCTTCTGCCATATATCCTCCAAATTATCAGTAAACTATACTATTCTAGAATACACCGATTGTTAAAAAAAAACAATACATTTATTTTTCTAAATTAGATAGTTTGATTTATTGCACTTACAACAGCGTTAATACCTGCTCTACTTACGTTTGAACTTCTACCACATCCCCAGAATTTTTTGCCATCTGCAAATGTTAATTCAATGTAAGCCATAGCGTCTGTATCTGAACCACTACCAATACTATGTTCGTGGAAAGCGCTAATTGTAAAATCTGGAACGATTTTTGATTCCTTAATTGCAGCAACAAAAGCATCCAAAGGTCCATTTCCTTTTGAACCAATAGCTAATGTTGTTCCATTCCAAGAAATACTTGCACGACACAAAACATTATCTGCATCAACTTTTCCGTCAACATGAGTTTCTGCTAAATCTAAAATTCTTAAAGGTGAACTTGTTTCAAGCCATGTTTGATTGAAAATCTGGTGAATTTCAGCAGGTGTAAGTTCTCGTTGAAGTCTGTCTGCTTCGTTTGTAATAACAGTTCCCAAAGATGGATGCATTGCTTTTGGCAAGAAAATTCCAAAATCTTGTTCCAAAATCCAAGCAGCCCCTCCCTTTCCACTTTGACTGTTAATACGGATAATTTCTTCGTATTCACGACCAATATCATGTGGGTCAAGAGGAATATAAGGAACATCCCATGGAGAATCTTCAGCCATACCTTTACGAGCAGCCATACCTTTTCTGATTGCATCTTGATGAGAACCAGAAAATGCTGTGAAAACCAATTCCCCACCATAAGGTTGACGAGGAGGAACTGTCATTCCTGTAAAAGTTGTATAGGCTTCTGTAATTTTGTTCATATTAGAAAAATCTAATTTTGGATCCACACCTTGTGTGTACATATTTAATGCAACAGTTACAATATCCAAGTTTCCTGTGCGCTCACCATTTCCAAACAAAGTACCTTCTACACGGTCAGCACCTGCAAGTAATCCTAACTCACATGAAGCAACACCAGTTCCTCTGTCATTGTGATTATGCAAACTTACAATCACAGAATCTCTATTTGAAATATGTTTGCAAAAATATTCAATTTGGTCAGCGTGAATATTAGGTAAAGAACATTCAACTGTTGTAGGAAGATTAAGAATGATTTTATTTTCTGGAGTTGCACCCCAAGCTTCTTTTACAGCTTCACAAATTTCTACAGAATATTCGATTTCTGTATTTGAAAAACTTTCTGGAGAATATTCCAAGCGAACTTCAGTTTCTGGAACCATATCCAAATATTTTTGAACACATTTTACTCCATCAACAGCAATTTTTTTGATTTCTTCCTTTGTCATATTGAAAGTGTATTTTCTTTGAGCTGGAGATGTTGAGTTATAAATATGGAAAATTGCTTTTTTTAGACCTTTCATACATTCGAAAGTCTTTTTTACAAGATGTTCACGAGCTTGGCACAAAACTTGAATTGTAACATCATCAGGAATGCGTTTTTCGTCAATAAGACGGCGCAAAAAATCATATTCAGTTTGAGAAGCACTTGGGAATCCAACTTCAATTTCTTTAAAACCAATTTTTACAAGCAAATCAAAAAATGCGAGTTTCTGTTCAACTCCCATAGGAATTGCAAGAGCTTGATTTCCATCTCGTAAATCAACAGAACACCACATTGGAGCCTTTTCAATTGATGCATCAGGCCATTGGCGGTTAGTTAACGGAATTTTTCCAAAAGGATTATACTTTGCCATAATTTCCCCCTAAAACTAAAAAAGCCCGCTACCTTTTAGGCAACGGGCTTGTAATTTACAACTAAACGTTATACAGCACGCTTGCTCTAAAAGCAATTATTAAGAGATGAACATAGTAGAAGTTCTAGAAAAGTGCTATATTTCATATGTATATAATATCAGATTATTAAGATAATATCAATAGAAAATTTTTCTTACTACATAAAATCAGCAAATAGAAGTTGTAATGATTCATTAAATTCTTTGGTTGTAACTTCAAGTTCCTTTAAGAATTTTACATCATTAATAGTTCCTATTACAGCAGTCATTTCTTCCTTTGAAGAATAAGTTATCGTCCTAAAATAATCAGAATAATCTTTTTCTCTAGATGAAAGTGAACTTTCGTAAATGTAATTAGAAACATTCAAAACATCATTTACAATATCTCTAATAATCTCACTAGTAAATTCTGTTAGTTTCTTTGAATACAGTTGTTCCAATACAAAAATTGCGTATCTTACTTTCCACAAATCATATTGATTTTGACATTCATCATAAAAATCGTGAACTTCTTGCCAAGAATTGATTTTTTTAGTTTTTATCAAATCAAACAATTCATTTACTTTATCTTCAGGTATAACTTGACCACCTATATTCATCCATTTGGTAAATAGAGGAATATTAAGTACATTTTCAATGCCTTCTTTTGTAATTTTAAAAACCCCAAGACTTTTACAAAAATTAATAAAAGTTTCAGCAGCAAAATATTTTGCAAGTTTTCGATATTCTTTATATCCACTTGCTGCTTTTAAAATTTTTGCACCATTTTTTCTCATACATTGAGGATCTTCAAGGACAATTTGAGAATTTGGATTTTGATGAAGAAAATCTTTTGCATGTTGAAATAAACCTTCATCAACATTTTTAAAATACTCATCATTTGATTTTAGCCAACGACCTGTTAATTCAATAATTCTATTTAGAGCAAACAAAAGTTCTTGAATTGTATCTGGAGCTAATGGATCAATTTCGATATGTTGCTTTTTTACAACTCGCCTATCGCGAGATTTAAATTTTGAAATATTTCTTGCAATCGCAAACATATTGTACAAAAACCAATATCCAGGTAAAACATTTATTCCGCCAGTTTCTGCATCAGTAGAAACTAATGAAAATGGATATAAAATATTTAATTCATTCTGATAAGAACCTTTTGCGATTAAAGAGAAAGAAGCAAATTTACTATTGTGCTTAAAATCGGAACAAAGTCCAGGCCAAAATCCACGCCCTGCATAAATTTCTCCATCAGGACTTCTTGAATTATGATTAGAACCGATAGTTGCACCTGCGGCAATATTTGATTGACCTAAAAGAGTTGTTGCAATCAAAAAAGATGAATTGTGATGTTGCTCATGAAAAGGAAAAATCAAGTTGTTCAAAAGTTCACAGCAAGAAACTGTTGAATTATCACCTAAAATTGTGTTTAAAAGTCTTGCACCATATTTTAATTGACAATTTCTTCCAATAACAAATCTAACTGCAACTGCTTGATAAAAAACACGACTTCCGTAACCTAAAATTCCATTTACCATTTCTACACCTTCCCCAATTTGAGAAGGTTCATCGTAGGATGAGCAAACTGTAATATTTTTTAGCTTGAAAGCACCTTTTATGTAAGCGTTCTTCCCGATTTTTACATCTTTAATAAGAGTACAATTTTTAACAACAGAATCTTCGCCTACATAACCAAATGTATTTAGTTCTCCAGAATTTCCATATTCAGTAAGCTCAATAAATCGACTCATTAATTCTTTATCACCACGAAACCTTGACCATAAAAAAGCATCAGCAGGAATCATATCTTCAAAAGGCAAAACTGCACGACCATCATTTTCGTTACCAACGCCAATCCAAATTCGATTTTCTTCTGGTTCACCTGATTTTAATATTCCATTTCCAAACTTTGAATGAAGAGTACAACTCATTTCTTGAATATTGAAAAGAATAACATGACTTTCAACAAAATAATTTTTTAAGTAAGCAACATTTTTTATACAAACATCATCACCGATAACGCAATCATGTAAAGTTGAATTAAAAATTCCCACAGGAAGCATTAAATCATGATATTTCAAGCAAGAATTCGAAATTTTACCTAAAACTATTTTTCCGATAAATTCAGAACTTTTAATCATATTTATATCAAAATTTTCATCAACGAAAAGATTTTTCCAAGAAGAATCACTAGAAAAATTTTTGTTTTGTTCAAGAATTTTTATTTCATCTTCAGTTGGATTTCGTTTTTTTGAAAAATCTATATTATCAAAAAGAGCTGAAGTTGACTCTTCTTCAGTATTTGCAACCAATTCAATTCTAGGCATAAAAAAATCCTTAAGTAAAAAATAAAGAGTAAAAAAACGACTCCTATAATACTATGATATTTACAAGAATGTTTTTGGTCAAGATTTTTTTTATAGATTTTAATAAAACCTTCTGGTATATTGTTTTATATGAAAAAATTTATTTTTGTTTTAGTACTAAGCATTTTTTTGGGAAAATTTATCGATACATTCGCTTTAAATTACGAACGATTTATTCTTGATAATGGTCTTGAAGTTTACGCTATCCAAGATGAATTAAGTCCTATTTCAAATGTGTTTTATGTTAATGATTCAGGATTTGCAAATCACTCAATAGAAAACACAGGATTTTTTGAACTTTATGCAAAAATTTTTTGGCAAACAAATCCAAATTTTGAAGAACAATCCAAAGCAATTTTAATTTCTGATATTGATAATTCAATTACAAATCATCAGAGCGTTTATAATTTTTCTGTTCCCACAGAATTTTTAGAAAATTCTTTAGAATTATTAAGTTTTCAACTAAAAAATCCAAGTTTTCAAAATGAAATTATAAAAACAGCTTTTTACGAAATGAAAGAAAAACTTAACATTTTTGAAAAAAGCCCAGAAGGATTTATCAATGGAGCTATCGATTTACAAATTTTTCCCGATTCACCATGGAAACAAAGTTCAGCAATAAATCCTTCACTTTTTAAAACTTATAATCAGGAAAAAACTCGAAGCATTTTAAAAAGTATTTCTGATAATTATTACATTCCTAATAAAAGTGCTATCATAATCAGTTCCTGCTTTTCGCCAAATGAAGTTTTATCAATTGTAAAAAAATATTTTTCTGATTGGAATAAAAAAATTAGTCAAAATGAAGAAATTTCATATTTATCAACACAGAATGAAAGTAAACAAAAAAAATTTATTTTACTAAGTTCTGATTTTTCAAAAGAATTAACTCAAATTATTGTTCAGTATATTCCACAAAACTATTTTGAAAATCAAAAAAATGTTATTACAGGAAGAATGGCATCTATCATTCTAGAAGAAAATGATTCTGTTTTAAAAACAAATTTAGTAAAAAATGAAAATCTAGGAATTTTAGCAGAAGAATATATCAACGCAAATTTTTCTTATTACGGAACCGATTCAAGAATTATTATTCAGTCACTTTTGCAAAATTCAAATATTTCACCAATGAAACAAGCAAAAATTTTTACAGATATTATAAATTCTTCTGTAAACTTTAATGAATTTGAATTACAAAATTCTATTAGAAAAATTTCAGGACAAAGTAATCTTGCAAAAGATTCAGCTTTACAATTTACAAAATCAATTGCATATAACTGGGCTTACGAAAAAAACGATTTTACAAAAGCAACTCAAGAAATTGCACAAACTGTAACGACTCTTGAAATGACAGAATGTTTTTCTAATCAACCTTATGTATTTTTATTGATGCATCCAGCAATTTATGCAAAATGGAAAAACGAAAATCAAAATTCTGAATATTCTATTATTACAGAAGAAAATGCGTATTGGTACAAACTAAAAAAATACAACGCAAATAATTTTCAAAATAAACAATCAACAGAAATTTTACAAAATGAAATAATTGACAAACAAATTTCACAAAGAATTATTGAGAAAACAAAAAACAATTCTGGAAACTTTTCTTTAACAAACGGAATTGATGTAAATTATTCATTAAACTCAGAAAATTCAACAGCAAGCATAATGTTGTGTTTTGAAGGTGGTGAAAATGTTTACTCAAAAAAATATCGTGGCATGGAAACAATCCTTCTGAAAACTTTGGCAAAATTAATCGAAATTGAAATTGACAAAGCTTACAAAGCGGGAATTCTTTTAGACTCAGGAAATATACAAGCAAGTGCGGGAATAAATTCTGGAAATTTGATTTTATCTTGCACAACACAAGATTTTCCAATAATGCTAGGCTGTATAAACAAGGGAATTATTTTTGGTGAAATTACACCTGCTATGGAAGACGAACTTGTTTACATGGAAAAATCTAAATGGCGATATTTGAACAATATGTTAGATTTTCAATTAAAAACAAAGGCACTCACTTCATTTTACAAAGGCAGTGAATTTGAACATCTTTTTAATTGTACATCTGATATTTTACAACAAATTACATTTAACGAAATTCGAGCAATGTACACAAAATTATTAAATTCATCTAGAATTTCAATTATTGTTACAGGAAATCCGGGATTTGACTTTGAAAATCAGGATAAGATTTTATCTTTGCACAATTCATTAAATAATTATTTTGGTTCACTAAAAAATTTACCTTTTGAAAAAAAAGCTTTACCAGAACCACAATTTTCTAAAATGACTCAAATTTCAAGATTGAAGCGAATTTTTACTACAAATATAAAAGCTGAAGATGCAGGACCTCGTCCAGAAAAATTAATTCCTACAACAGAATTTTTTGACCCTGCTCTATTAGTTTTAAAAGTTCCCAAAAAAACGGATAATGATTTTACAATTTTTTCATTAGCAATTAGAGGATTTGAAAAATTTTTACAAGATGAAATTTCTAATAAAACTCATTTATTTTCAAATGTTGAACTTATCAACTTTGAAGAAACAGACGGATTTATAGCTTTTCAATTTAATGAAGTAAAAAATTCCACAGAACTTTACAAATACATTGAAAAAAAATCAAATGAATATTCTAAAATAAATTATTTATCAAATACCCCAAAAGAATTTACTTTATTAAAAAATTATTGGATAACAAAAGAAATTCCTAAAACAAATTCAAGTGAAAATATTGCAAAAAAAATTTATTCTTCAATAAGATTAAATTTACCAGCACAATTTTATATAAATCAATATGAAAAAATTTCTGAATTAACTTTAGAAGAATATCAAGATTTCTTTACAGCAAAAATTGCTGAATATTTTAATAACTTAGAACCTTACTGGATTTTTTCATCTGATACTAAAAGATAAAATTATAGGAAAGATAAATGGATAATATAGTTTTAGAAAAAAAAGAATTTAGAAAAAAAATTGAATCTCACCTTTCACAACTTGAAGAAAATTATTTTATTCAAAAAAGTGATGAAGTTTGCAAAAATATTTTGTCTTGGAAAATTTATCAAAATGCAAAAACAATTTTATTTTACATGCCTCTAAAAACAGAACCAAATATTTTTAAAATAATTGAACAATCTTTTTTACAGAAAAAAGACTGTTACATTCCTAAAATTACAGATGAAATTACAATGAAGTTTTTTTTATTAGAAAAAGAAAAATCAATTTTGGAACAAGTTGAAGCAGGTTTTTACGGAATTTTAGAACCAAAAGAAAATTTACCACAACTAAAAATTGAATCTTTACAAAAAAAAGAAAATATTTTGATTTTAATTCCAGCTATGGCATTTGATAAAAATAAAAACCGAATTGGAAAAGGGAAAGGTTTTTACGACCGATTTTTAAGCAAGATTTTTGAAAATTATCAAGAAAACATCACATTAGCAGGAATTTCCTTTGATTGCTTTATTTATGATAAAATTCCAACAGAAACAAATGATATGAAAGTTGATTATATCATTTCTGATAGTAGAATTTACTAAAAATTCATAAAAATCCAAAATACGAATAAAATTTTAATTTTTTTTTGAATAGCTATTGACATTTTTTTTTACTTTTTGTAATATAAAAAAGCATTCAGCAATGAGTGCCTACGAAAGTAGATATTCCCCTGTAGCTCAGTCGGTAGAGCAACAGACTGTTAATCTGTGGGTCCCTGGTTCAAGCC
>JAXJWW010000022.1:0-58633 GCA_036307825.1 Treponemataceae bacterium
AGTATGGAGGCAAATCAACTGAACCAACAGAGCCAACCAAAGAAGGATATAGTTTTGCATATTGGTATACATCAAAAGATAATGGTATAACTGAAGATATCTCTTATAATTTTTTAACTCCTGTAACAAGTGATGTTACTTTGTACGCAAAGTGGAAATTGGCAGAAAGATTTGTTTTTGTTAAAGGCACAAGTATAAATGGTGCAATCACAGCAGACGGCTACACAACAAGTGAAATTTTTAAAGAAGGTGCAATTGTTTCTATTCCAAATTTTTACATAAGCGACCACGAAGTAACACAACTTGAATATAAATCCATTATGGGAATTTGGCCAGATGAGTCAGTTATAAATGTGGAACAAGTAGGTATTGGCGATAATTTTCCAGCTCATCATGTTAGTTGGTTTGACACATTGGTTTATTGTAATAAGCGAAGTAGTCAAGAAGGTTTAACCCCATGCTACACAATAAATGAAAGTACAAATCCAGATAAATGGGGAGATGTTCCTAGATCAACAACTGATGAAAACTATTCTTCTTGGGTTAATGTAACTTGTGATTTCCAAGCAAATGGATATCGCTTACCAACTTCTGCTGAATGGGAATACGCTGCCCGTGGTGGTAATGAACTAAAAGGATTTCAGTACCAATATGCAGGAAGTAACTCAATAGATATGGTTGCTTGGTGTTCAGAAAATTCTGGTGAAAAAAGTCATGAAGTAAAAACAAAACAACCAAATGAGTTGGATTTGTATGATATGTCTGGAAATCTTTGGGAATGGTGTTGGGAATTGAGAGAGAATCTTGAAACTCATAGGATTAATCGTGGAGGTAACTGGTATGACCCAGAAAGGAATTGTTTTGTATCTTTCCAAAACGACTATTTTGTCTACGAAAGACATAATAACATCGGTTTCCGTGTAGTTCGTACAGCAACAGAACAATCCAAAGGAGATGTTTATTCTCAAGGAATCTCGCTTAACGGTAAAATCTACGACAAGACTAGCGAAGTTGTAGTTGTTCCAGCTGGTACAGTTGCTCAAATCGCCATGACAGATGATTCAAGTTGGAATACTTATTATGATGGATTATATGAAACTGATACACTTGGATATAAGGGTGTATTCTTAAACGGCAGAAATGTAAAATTAAGTCCTTTTGCGATAAGTCAGTTTGAAGTAACACAAGAATTATATGTATCTGTAATGGGAACAAATCCTAGTTCATGGCAAGATACCCCTACTGTTGGTGAAGTTCAATTATTACGTCCTGTTGGAGATGTTACATGGTACGATGCAGTAAATTTCTGTAATGAACTTACCAAAATAACAATGGGAGAAGAATATTGTGTTTATTCAATAACAAACCAACAATATAATGATGCTGGCAAAATTATAAGTGCTACTGTAACTTTAGATTTATCAAAAAAAGGATATCGTTTACCAACTGAAGCTGAATGGGAATTTGCCGCTCGTGGTGGGAATCCATTACAAACAGAATGGAAGTATGCTTACGCAGGGGCTCAATCATCAAAAAGTACTGAGAATTTTACATCAGAACCATATAATGATGATAATGTAGAAGAATTTGCTTGGTATGTTAGTAATAGTGAAACCACTTATATTCATGAAGTAGGCTTAAAAAAGCCAAATAGTCTTATTTTGTATGATATGAGTGGAAATGACTATGAATGGTGTTATGATTTATTCAATTCTAATCCAGAAATTAGTGATAGTTTATACATGAATAACGGTTTTGTTTTAAATCCTACAGGATCCTCAACTGGTTCTTATCATGTTAGACGAGGTGGTTGTTGGTTTTCTGGTTCTCGTAAGGTTGCAGTTTCTTTTAGACATGAATCAGGGGATAACTCTGGCTTCCGTCTAGTTCGCACAATTACAGAATAAATTTGCATGAAAATCGGTTGGTGTACTTCTACAGGTTCACCAACCATCAAAAAAATCCAGAAAAGTCGTTTTGACTGTAAACAGTCAAGATTTTTCCAATCCGTGTGATATGTTTTTATAGATGCTGAAATAAATTCAGCATGACAGTTAAAGTTTAGTACGACACGAAACATATTGTCATTCCGAACTTGATTCGGAATCCTTTAGGTAAGATGCTGAAACAAGTTCCGCATGACAAGAAGATGTTCAGCATGACGATAAGCCTTTGAGATTTTCGCTTATATCTAAATTTCGCCCCATCTACCCACTTGAGCAAAACAAATCAAGAACCAATGTGCTAAACACAAAATTGTAGCCAAAAATCGCGACAAAATTTCATCTTGCTTGGTATTTGAAAAAATTTGTTTTGTTGCATATTTCACTGTATGATGTTACTATGTAAAGTATGAAAAAGATTATCGCAGTTTTATTTTTAATTTTATCTTTATTTGCAATTATTGGTTGCAATAAAAAAGATGAAGGAATTGGTAGGGTAGAAATTTGGCACACATACAATGGTGCACAAGCTGAATTTCTAGAAAAGATGGCTTCAGAATTTAATGCTTTGCAAAATGACTACGAAGTTGTAGTTCTTGCACAAGATTATTCTGGATTTAACGATACAGTTTACAATGCTGTTGCAAACGGAATTGGACCAAGTATCATTTTTAATTTTGCATCTACTGCTGTAGATTATATTCAAGCAGATTTAGCAGTTGACATTACTGACTACATCAAAGCAGATGTAAAAAAAGGTGATACATCAATGCAAGATGTAATTGATTCACTTCCAGAAGCAATGAAAACTGATGTTGTAGGTTTTGCTGATGGCGGAATTTATTATCTTCCAGGTTGTACAACAGGTCCAGTTTTCTTCTATAATAAAACAATTTTTGACGAACTTGGTTTGAATCCTCCAACATCTTGGGCAGAACTTGAAAACGTAAGTAAAACAATCAAAGAAAAAAAAGGAATTCCAGGATTTTTATCTGACAGTATCATCGATACATTACAAGCCTTAATTATGCAAAATGGTTTAGGTTACATTGATGTTGATGCAAAAAAAGTTACTTTCTGTAACGACAAACTTGTAGAAATTTTTGATTGGTACAAAGATTGTTGTAAAAAAGGATACTTTGCTTTTAACACAGTTGGAAGTTATTCTTCTGACGATTTAGGAAACGGCGATGTTGCTTCCTTTGCTGGTTCTTGTGTAAACGACCAATATATTTCTATGGTTAAAGGTGAATTAGGAATGGCACCTTGGATTGCAAAAGATGTAGAAAGTTTTTTCACAGCATGGAATCGTGGTCCTATCTTCTTAAAACGAAATGCAAAAGCAGATAAAGGTGCTTATGAATTTATCAAATATTTCATGAGTGCAAAAAATAATGGCGAATGGGCAAAAATCAATTCAGCAATTTCACCTTATGGAACAACAGAAAAAGATTCTGCTTATCAAGAATATATAAATTCATTACCAGAAAATTCTGCCCTTGCTTGTGTAAGAGCAAATCTAAATCTTGCAGGTTCTTTCCCTAACATTCCAGGAAGTTCACAGGTAAGAAGATATATCGAAGAATACATTAACTATGTTGTTGATGGAAGTTTAAGTGCAAAGGATGCAGTTTCTCAATTAGAAGAAGTTTGTAACAAAGCACTTAACGGAAAATAATTTTTATCAAAAGGAATTTAGCACATGAAGGTTACCTTAAAAAATGTAACAAAAAAATTTGGTTCAACTGTGGCTGTAAATAATTTTTCGGCAACTTTTCCAGATGGACATTTAATTTGTTTACTTGGACCTTCTGGTTGTGGAAAGTCAACTGTGCTAAATATCCTTTGTGGAATTTTAGATGTAACATCAGGTCAAGTTTTTTTTGATAATGAAGATGTTACATCTCTTTCTCCAGAGCAAAGAAATATCGGAATGGTTTTTCAAAACTATGCTTTGTATCCACACTTAACTGTTTTAGAAAATATTGCATTTCCTTTAGAAGTTCAAAAAGTAAATAAAAAAATTAGAATTGAAAAAGCAAAAGAAATTGCAGAACTTGTTCATGTTGAATCTTTGTTGCATCGCTATCCCGGAGAACTTTCTGGTGGTCAACAGCAACGAGTTGCAATCGCAAGAGCTTTAATTAAAAATCCAAAATTACTTTTAATGGATGAACCTCTTTCAAATCTTGATGCCCGATTGCGTTTAGAAATGCGGGAGGAAATTCGTCGTATTCAAATTGAAACTGGAGTTACAACAATTTTTGTTACTCACGACCAAGATGAAGCAATGTCAATTTCTGATAGTATTATTTTGATGAAAGATGGAAATCTTGCTCAAGAAGGTTTGTGTAACGATTTATATAATCAGCCTAATTCAAAATTTGTTGCAGACTTTTTAGGTAATCCTCCAATAAATGTTGTGGAAGGTTATTTAGAAAATAATAAATTTATTTTTGATGACAATTCAGGATTTATCCTTTTAGAAAATATGACAGATTTAAATATGTTAAATATGACAAAAAATATTAATGAGGATGTGTCAAATTCAAATATGCCAAATATGACAAAAGCAAATTATGACAAAAAACTTGCTCTTGCAATTCGTCCAGAAAGTTTTATTCTTGACAAAATTATGACAAGTGAAGATTTGCAAAAAAATAAATATGACAAAAATGTTTTTGAAGTGTTGTCAGTTTTTAAGCAAACAATAGAAGAACTTGCACACATTAAAATTGGTTCAAAAGAATTACAAATATTTTTACCTGATGATAGTGGTGTAAAAAAATATGACAAAGTTATTTTGTCAGTAAAACAAAAAGGTTGTTTCATTTTTGACTCTGTAACTGGAGAGCGTTTAAAGTGAACACCATTAAATCAAAAAACATGACATTAAATAAGACAAAATTAAATATGACAAAAAATTTGACAAGGATAGAACCATTTTTGTATCTTCTTCCATTTTTTATTGGAATTTTAATTTTTACACTTTATCCTGTTATCAATGTTTTTTTGCTTTCTTTCAAAGATGATTACAATTATTTGCGAAATACTTATGCAGGTTGGAATTTAGAAAATTACAAAACAGTTTTAACTGATCCAAAATTTGCGCAAAGTATGATTAATACAGTTTTATATGTAATCTTTGTTGTTCCAATTAGTACAGCGTTGTCAATTTTAGTTGCACATTTTTTAAATCAAAAATTAAAAGGGAGTGCGATTTTTCAAACAGCCTTTTTTATGCCAATGGTAACTTCAATTACTGCCGTTGGATTGATTTGGCGATTGATGTACAACAAACAATTTGGAATTATCAATTTTATTCTTTCTCAATTTGGTATTGAAAAAATTGGTTGGGTTGTGGATTCAAATTGGTCTTTAGTTGCTTTAATCATTTTTGGAATTTGGAACATAATGCCATTTACAATTATTCTTTTGCTTTCTGGTTTACAAAATATAAATGAAGTTTATTACACAGCCGCAAAAGTTGACGGAGCAAAACCTATAAAAATATTTTTTAGAATTACAGTTCCCTTGCTTTCGCCAACAATTTTTTTAGTGTGCATTGTAAATACAATTTCGTGCTTCAAAGTTTTTTCAGAATTGTATCCATTGTTTAACGGAAAGCCTGGACCCTATTATAATTTATACACAGTTGTTTATTACATTCGATATGCAATGATGGAAAAACGAGAATACGGATACGCCGCCGCTACCGCTGTGATTTTATTTTTCTGTGTAATGATTTTTACTTTAATTCAGTTAGCAATAAAATCTGGAATGAAAAAAAGAGGATTGAATTAAATGAAAACACAAAAGATTATTAAGCAAAGTTTTATTTATCTGTTTTTAATTTGTGGTGCTTTGATGATGGTGTTTCCATTTATCTGGATGATTTTAAGTGCATTTAAAACTCACGCAGAAATAATTCAGATGCCACCAAAATTTTTTCCTTCAGAATTTTCTTTTAAAAATTTTATTCAAGCTTTTGCAATGGCTCCCTTTGGAAAATATTTTTTTAATTCAGTTGTTGTAATGATTGCTTCTGTTGTTTGTACAACTGCTACAACTATTTTTGGAGCCTTTGCTTTTTCAAGATTAAAGTTTCCCGGAAAAGAAATTATTTTTTCTGCCTTACTTTCTTTGATGATGATTCCTTTTGAAATGTTGATAATTACAAATTATACAACCATCGTAAAAATGGGATTGTACAATACACTTCCTGCTTTGATTCTTCCGTTTGTAAGTAGTATTTTTTATACTTATATTTTGAAAAATTTTTTTGATACAGTTCCAGATAATTTATATAACTCTGCAAAAATTGATGGCGCATCAAATTGGAAATATCTTTGGCGAATTTTAGTTCCAATGGCAAAGCCTTCGCTTTACACAATTATTTTATTGAATGCTTTAGCAAGTTGGAATTCTTTTATGTGGCCACTTTACATAACATCTGATTCTTCTTCAAGAACTTTGCCTTATGGTTTACAAGTCTTTACAACTGAAGCAGGTTCTTATCCTGAGTTATTGATGGCAGCATCAACTGTAATTGTTTTGCCAATGATAATTTTATTTATCTTTGCTAGAAAATATATTGTTAGTGGCGTAGCTCGTGGTGGTTTAAAAGGATAAACAAAAATGAAAGAGAAAATTAAATATTTTGAATTTACAGTTGGCGAAAAAATTCCTCAAGAAGTAATTGAGGGAAAAATGAAAGTAAATAATCGACTTGCAATTCGTGGAGTTTTATTTTATCAAAATAAATTATTGATGATTCAAACTTCAAAAGGTGATTATAAATTTCCAGGTGGCGGTCAAGAAAAAAATGAAAATGATTTTGAAACTTTGAATCGTGAGTATCAAGAAGAAACTGGTTTTTCAAATTTAATAAAAAATGAAAATCAAATAGAATTGATTGGAAAAACTTTTACACAAAATATTGATACCGAAAAAGAAAATACTTTTTTTATTATGGAAAGTCGTTACTACAAAATAAAAATTTCTGACGAAGAATTTTCAAAAATAAAAAATGTTGGTCAAGATTTAGATGATTATGAAAAAGATTTAAATTTCAAATTTGAATTTGTTTCAGTTCAAGATGCCTACGAAAAAAATAAATCTTTGTTGGTTTGTTCAAATGGTGAAACTGTAAACTTTTGGGTTGAACGAGAAACTTTAGTTTTAGAAAAATTATTGTGATTTTGAAAAAAAGTTTTTTGTATAAAAATATTGCGTAAATTAAATTTATGAATTATAATTAAAACATCTACAGGGGAGTAGCTAGCATGAAATCTCTTTTCATGTTTACATCGCCGTCAGTACGATTTGCAAAAAATCCGGTTATGTAATTAAGTAGCGAGACTTGTCGCGTGATTAAACGGGCAAGTTGTATCCTTTTTAAAAAAATCCAAAGAACATAACTTACCCGACTCACAAAAAAAATTTTCATAGGAGAAGATTTACTTATGGATTTTATTTTAAATCTAATTGGATTTGCTCAATGGGGACAAGTAGGGCAAATGATTTTTCAAGTGGGCCTTTTAGTTGTAGGTTTTGTTTTTTTAGTAAAAGGTGCAGACTGGTTTGTTGATGGGGCAGCAAGTGTTGCAACAAAATTTGGTATTCCTCAGTTGGTAATTGGTTTAACAATTGTTGCCATGGGAACTTCTGCTCCAGAGGCGGCTGTAAGTATCACTGCGGCTTTTTCTGGAAATGCTGATATCACTATCGGTAACATCGTTGGAAGTAATACTCTAAACATTTTAATCATTCTTGGAATTACTGCTTTAGTTTATCCTGTTGCAGTTCAAAAATCTTCACTTGTAGTTGATATTCCTGTGGTAATCGGAATTACAGCAATGCTTCTTATTATGGGATTAGATGGAAATATTAGCCGAGTTGATGGAATAATCATGCTTGTAGTTTTTGCTGTGTATTTGTTTTATTTGTTCTGGGATGCAAAACGACCAAAAGAAATTTCATCACAAAGTGAAGAATCTGAAGAAATCAAAAATCTTTCTTTGCCTAAATCATTGATTTTTACTGTTGTTGGTTTGGTTTTTATTGTTGCGGGAAGTAGTTGTGTTGTAGAAAGCGCAACTTTTGTGGCAAATGCTTTAGGTTTAAGTGAAAGATTTATCGGATTAACAATTGTTGCTTTGGGAACATCTTTACCAGAATTATTCACTTCTGTAACTGCTGCAATGAAGAAAAATTCTGATATTGCTGTAGGAAATATCGTTGGAAGTAATATTTTTAACATTCTTTTTGTTGTTGGTCTTTCTGGATTGATTATTCCTGTTCCATTTCAAAGTGCATTTAGATTTGATACTATTGTCTCTGGGGTTGCAGCAATTCTTTTGTTGCTTTTTGCTTTGCCTAAAAAACGACTTTCTAGAGTTGCAGGAATTATATTTTTGATTTGTTATGCAGTTTACTTTTATATGATTTGGTAATATAATTTTACTTGTATTTTAAGAAGGCAATTTTTCAATTTTTAATATTGAACTTTGCCTTCAAAAATTCCAAATCGGGAGTATTTTAATTTTTATGGATTTTATTTTAAATCTAATTGGATTTGCTAATTTTAGTTTAGTTTGGCAAATTGTTTTTCAATCAATTCTTTTAGTAGTTGGTTTTGTTTTTTTAGTAAAAGGTGCAGATTGGTTTGTTGATGGTGCTGCAAGTATTGCAACTAAATTTGGTATTCCACAGTTGATTATTGGTTTAACAATTGTTGCTATGGGAACTTCTGCTCCAGAAGCAGCGGTTAGTATTACTGCTGCGGCAGCTGGAAATGCAGATATTACAATTGGAAATGTTGTTGGTAGTAATATCTTAAATGTTTTGATTATTCTTGGAATTACTGCCTTAGTAAATCCTGTTGTAGTTCAAAAATCTTCATTAGTTGTTGATATTCCAGTTGTAATTGGAATTTCCGCTTTGCTTATTGTTTTGGGCTTAGATGGTAAAATCACTCGTTTAGATGCAAGTATCTTAATAGTGATTTTTATTATGTATTTGAGCTACTTATTATGGGATGCAAAAAAATCTAAAGCTTTATCAAGTGAAACAATAGAAGAATCTGAGGAAATCAAAAATCTTTCTATTCCAAAAGCAATTTTTTCTACAATCATCGGATTAGTTTTAATTATTGCAGGAAGTAATTGTGTTGTAGAAGGTGCTACTTTTATTGCAGAAAAAGCTGGTTTAAGCGAAAGATTTATCGGATTAACAATTGTTGCTTTGGGAACATCTTTACCTGAATTATTCACTTCTGTAACTGCTGCAATGAAGAAAAATTCTGATATTGCTGTAGGAAATATTGTAGGAAGTAATATTTTTAACATCCTTTTTGTTGTAGGACTTTCAGGAATGATTATTCCAGTTCCATTCCAAAGTGCATTTAGATTTGATGCAATTGTTTCTACTGTTTCTGTAATTTTATTATTGTTATTCTGTCTTCCTAAAAAACGCCTTTCAAGATTGGGCGGAATTATCTTTTTGATAGGATACGCTTTTTACTTCTATAAAATTTGGTAAAATCTGAAAATATAATAGAAGAATTTTGCAAAAGTCTAATGAGTTTTGCAAGAGTGTATCTTTTTATGGTTTAAAATTTTTCGGTTTTACTGTATAATAGTAATGTTATGAGTGAAAATAAAAATTTTAAACCATTTATCCCTGCGGATAAAATTGTTCCTGAACTAACAATTACTTCAATTATTGTTGGTTTGATTTTAGCAGTAGTTTTTGGGGCTGCAAATGCGTACCTTGGACTTAGAGTTGGTATGACAATTTCAGCTTCAATTCCTGCCGCTGTTATTTCTATGGGAATTATTCGTGTTTTATTAAAACGAAATTCTATCCTAGAAAATAACATGGTTCAAACAATTGGTTCTGCAGGCGAATCTTTGGCAGCGGGTGCTATCTTTACTTTACCTGCTTTGTTTATGTGGGCTGCAGAAAATCCTGCAATTAAAAATCCTTCATTTATCACAATTGCAACTTTGGCTTTGTTAGGTGGAATTTTAGGTGTTCTATTTATGATTCCATTACGACGAGCTTTAATCGTTGAAGAACATGGTGTTTTACCTTTCCCAGAAGGAACTGCTTGTGCAGAAGTTCTTTTGGCAGGTGAAGAAGGTGGCGATAAGTCTAAAATCGTTTTTTCAGGACTTGGACTTGCTGCTTTGTACAAATTTATCACCGACGGAGTAAAACTTTTCCCTTCTGAAATTACTTGGGATTTGAAATCTCTTAAAACTGGTTTTGGTGTTGATGTTCTTCCTGCTCTTGCTGGTGTAGGTTACATCTGTGGAACAAAAATTTCTTCATATATGTTTGCAGGTGGAATTTTAGGTTGGTTCGTATTAATTCCGTTAATTTCTTTCTTTGGAATTGAACAGTTCTTATCTCCAGCTCCTGCTCCAATTTCTGAACTTGGTGCTGCTGGAATTTGGAGTTACTACATTAGATACATTGGTGCTGGTGCTGTTGCAACTGGTGGAATTATCAGCTTGATAAAATCCTTGCCACTTATCGTAAAAACTTTCTCAAAATCAATTAAAGGATTTGGAAAATCAGCAAAAACTGAAGAAAGAACTGACATTGATTTACCAATGCAATTTGTTCTTATTGGAAGTTTAGTTATCGCACTTTTAATTTGGCTTATTCCTACAGTTCCTGTAACATTATTAGGTGCCTTGATGATTGTAGTTTTTGGGTTTTTCTTTGCTACAGTTTCAAGCCGAATGGTTGGACTTGTTGGTTCTTCAAATAACCCAGTTTCTGGAATGATTATTGCAACTTTGCTTGTTGTAACTTTGCTTTTGAAAGCAACTGGTTTTACTGGTTACGAAGGAATGGCTTCTGCAATTTGTATCGGAACAATTATTTGTATTGTTACTGCAATGGCAGGTGATACTTCTCAAGACTTAAAAACTGGTTACATTGTTGGAGCAACACCTTATAAACAACAAATTGGTGAAATCCTTGGTGCAATTATTTCTGCTTTTGCAATTGGTCTTATCATGTACTTGTTGAACGCAGCATGGGGATTTGGTTCAAAAGAAATTCCAGCCCCTCAAGCAACTTTGATGAAATTAGTTGTAGAAGGCGTTATGGGTGGAACTTTGCCTTGGTCTTTATTGCTCTGCGGTGTTGGAATTGCTCTTTGTATCGAAGTTATTGGTATTCCAGTTTTACCTTTTGCAGTTGGTCTTTATCTTCCTATTTACTTATCTGCACCAATTTTCTTAGGTGGAATTATTCGCTGGTTTGTTGAAAAGAAAAAAGCAAAAGATTCTGAACAAGAACAAAAAGAAACTGTTGAAAAAGGAATTTTGTATTGTTCTGGTTTAATTGCTGGTGAAGGTGTTATTGGAATGATTCTTGCAATTTTTGCAATTATTCCTGTTGCAAATGGAACTTTAGCCGATGCAATCAATTTAAATTATCCGCTTGGTCAAATTGGTAGTGTAATTTTCTTTATTGGAATTATTGCTTCTATCATTTATTTCTCTTTAGCAAAAATCAAAAGTAAGAGTAAATAATTTTGGCTAAGAAAGTTAAACAACAAAAAATTTCTAAAAACTATATGGATTCAATCTTTGTACATAAGCCAACTTTACAATGGCATACTACAGAGAATGAATCCAAAAAGCAAATTGTAGTTTTAGATGTTGAAAATACAGGCTTTTTTAATAAAATTGCTCAAAAGTTTTTTCATCGTCCAAAGGTGAGCCATATTTCATTAGATGAATATGGTTCATCTTTATGGTTGTTTTTAGATGGAACTTCAACTGTTTTTGACATCGTAAATAAAATGAAAGAAAAGTTTCCTTCTGAAGAAGATAAAATGCTAAATCGTGTAATTACATTTTTACATACATTACAAGTAAACGAATTTATTTTGCAGATATAAATCTAGTTGAAATATAAAATATAACAAAAAATTATTTTTTCCTTGACAATTTTAATTTTGCATTGGTAAAATATTCAAGTTATTGATTAACAAAGATTTTTTAGGAGAAAACTGTGAAAAAATTTATTTCAATCTTGTTATTCTTTGCTGTTTTTGCATTTTTTGGATGCGATAATTTAGCAAATAGCGGTGAAGATGGAAAAGGTGATGGAAATAATAAACCATCAATCGAAAATAATTTGCCTGAATCAAAAGGAACAAATGAATTAGCAAATAAAACTTTTGAAGATCCAAATACAAAAATTAGATTTAGTTTTTCAAATAGTACTGTTAATACTAGTTCTGCACCAAAAGCAAGGTTATCTATTGTTTCTCGCTCTTCTGAAGAGATTTCTAGTGTAGGTTCAAAATTTAATTATTCATTTGATTCAACATCAGATCCTAAAACTTTACAATTTCAGTTAGCAGGAATTTTTGATGATGATACAAATTCTAAAGTTCAATCTTACGAAGAGCAAGTTTCTATGGCTGGATTACAATATGATTTATTAAGTACAGCTCTTTTTGCTTTATTAAATGGAGATGCTTTATATCAAAGTTTTGCGTCCTTGGGAACAGAATATGTTTCAAAAATTAAAAATTCTGTTACAAGCAAAGCAACTGAATATGTATCAACACAAAAATCAATTTTGAATGATTACTTAAAATCAAAATATGAAAGTGTTATACATTTTAACTACGAATTGAATGAAGAAGCTTTAATTCTTACAGAACAATTCAAAGGTGATTTAACTTCTGCTTCAGCAAAATTTGTTGGAAAATACGGAGAAGCAATAATTACTTTGAATGATTATGATAATGTAATTCCATTTAAAGTTGAAGTTCCAAATAATGAAGATGGATACGATGTTTATATCGGAGTTCCAAAAGTAGAAGTATCTACTGAAACTACAGGAACAATAACTGTTGATATGTTTTCTTATCCTGGAAATATGTTAGAATCCTCAAAGGAAGTTATTCGAAATATTTCAAGTGAAATTACAGAAACTATACAAAATACTTTAATTGAAATTATTTTATCAGAAAGTCTTGAAGAAATAAAATCAGAATTAGATTCTTCTAATTCTAGTCCAATAGTGGATGATGCAATTGATGAAGCAATTGGTAGTTTCAAATTAAAAGTAAGTTATGCAATTTCTGGAAATACATTAACTTTTACTTTTGAAGCAGACGGTTCTCCAAGTTTCTTAACAGGAGCACCTTCCTCCAATTCTTTTGATTTAACATATACACCACTTCTTGGTGCAACATACAATATTGTTAAATAATTAAAAACAAAAGCTACGGGAATTTTCAAAATGAATTTCTATTTTGATTTTCTCGTAGCTATTTTTTTACAACTGTATTGTAATTGAAAAGTTTAGTGTTTTAAGAAAATTTGCATCAATGTAATAAATTGATACAACATTTTGTAAATGTTAACCCCCATATCTCTAATTGGCTTTTCTGAATAATGTTCCAATTCTTTCCAGTTAATTAATAATTGAGGTTTTGTTTTTTCTTTATCTTCAATTAAGTTTTTAAGCTCTCGGGCGAATGCAACTAATTGTTGAGAACCCATAGTTAGTATTGTTATAGCTTTTTCGTTAACATCACCTAATTGAGTCCTAATATATCTTGCTGATTCTTTATCTCTATCACTTCGAACTAAAAGATTTTTGAGTTTAATTCCAAGCTCGGAGTCTTCTGATAAAGAATTATCAAAATCGTTAATTTGGTCGCTAACAGTAAGAATTGCATGATATGTATCAGAAAGTTGATTTGACAATGCTGAAGATACCCATTTCCCTCTAACTAAAACTAAATCTGTGTATTCTCTAACATCTTTTTTGAAATAATCAATTAAAAAGGCTTTCATATAATTCAATGGCTGATAATGAAGATATCCATTGAGGTTTCGTTTTGTGTAATTTAGGTTTGCATTTTCAGAGTAATTTTTTAATCTTGAAACTGAAGTTGTACCAAAAAGATTTTTTAGTATTTCTTCAACTTTTGAATTCGTTTTAGTTTGTTCAATTTTTTTAAGAGTTTGTGTTGTTTGTGTGCGAATTTTTTCTAAATAAGATTCAAAAATTACTTCATTTGCAACAGTGATTGGTTGCTTGTAAATTGGATTTTTTGTAATAAGTTGAATTATCATTTCAAAAACTTTAGAATCTCGTAAATTCTTTAGTTTTATCATCAATTTACTCCAAGTCGCTGCTTGTACAGGTTCAACACCTTTTAAATTTTTGAATAATTGCATTACAGATGTCCAATCTTCTGAAAAAGGTAATGCCCAAGCAATTTCTAAAAAGTCTTGTAAATCGTCGCTAATATATTCTGCTCGAATTATATCAAATCTTGGAATATAGTTAAAATCTCGTTCTCTTAAACCTGAATCGAATTTTTTTAACAAAAAGAAATAGTCAAATTCACAAAAGGCTTTGAAGGCTTCGATTTTTGTATAAAGTCTATCAATTGTTTGAATTTTTTCTGTATCAAAATCAGTAATAAAATTAGATAAGTTGCTTTTTACATGTTCTGTAAGTTGATTTAGAGGCAATTTCTGTGATTGTTCTAAAATTGCTTCTTCTGTAAGTTGACTTGCTAATTCATGTTGTTTTTCTGAAAGAGCAAAGTTTATTACAGCATTTTTGATAGCATTGGGATTTGTTATACCTTGAATCATTGCTTGTGCAGGTGCAATGATTTTGTAAATATCATAAAAAAACTTTGCAAGTTGTGGTAATGCTTCATCAGAAGAAAATTTATAGAATTTATTATACTTTGAATGAGAAAGATCTTTTGCAATTCCCTTTAATAAGCGTTTTTTTTCTGCTTCTGGATCTGAATTTCCAAAAATTAAAGTGATTAGTTTTTGAAAGAAATTTTCTTCGTTATTGTTTGTATTATTTGCCATACTACTATAATGTTGTAAATTTTGTGTATTGTCAACGGTTTATTCTGTAAGTTTTAGCAATAAAAAAATTGTTTTTTAACACTTTTATTAAAAAATATCATTTTGTGTAATTTATTAATATTTACTGAATTTTATTTAGATTTTAATAGAATATAATTGAAGAAAATTGTTTTAATTCTACTAATTTTGGCTATTTTTCTGTTTTTTTTAGTTGTGAGATTTTAATAAACAATTTTCTTAATGAAGATGATGATTAAAACGAAAATACATAAAATATCAGCGTAAAGGGAAATAAGAAAGTTTGCAAACAAAAACTTTTAATATGTTATGTTAAACTATACACATCCTATTAGGTAATATACAATACTGTAAAATAATCTAACTTATCTGCAAAATGATAAGTTGAAATTCGACTACGCTTATCAGGTAAGTTATTGAACTTTCTGATTTAGCGTAGTCTTTTTTTTATTCAAATTTGTAATCGGCTTGAGAATATTTTCTTTGTCCAAGTTCATTATCAAGCATAAAAAGAGCAGATGTATCTGAACTAAAAATTTCCATTTTTGTTATTAAGGTATGAGCGTTTAATTCTTCTTCACCTTGTTCTTTTATGAACCAGTCTAAAAATTCCATAGATTGATAATCTTTGTATTCAACAGCAACATTATATATTTTGTTTATCAAAGCTGTTACATATTCCTCGTGGCGTAAACTTTCTCGTATAGGGTCAATAAAATCTGTAAGTTTAATATCAGGTGCTCCAATTGCCTCAAGTTTTATTTTGGCGTTATTATTTTGTAAATATTGATAAAAAAGCATTGCGTGATCAAGTTCTTCTTTTGCTTGTACTTTGTACCAATTTGCAAAACCTAACAAACCTTTGCTTTCATAAAAATTTGCAAAATCCAAATATAGATATGCAGAAAACATTTCTTTGTTAATTTGTGAATTCATTAAGGATGATATTTTTTCGTGTATCATTGTTAATTTCCTTTTTAAAAGTTTGAAATTTGTTTGCAACGCAAACATTATTGATTTCTAAAAAAAGTATAAGTTTTGAATTATCTAAAATCAAATTTTTATGATATAATTAATAGTAATAATATTTTAAAATATATATTTTTATAAAGGATTTTTTTATGAAGAAGATTGTAATTGTAGGTGCAGGAATTTCAGGTTTAAGTGCAGGAATATATGCGAGACGAGCTGGATTTGAAACAGAAATAATTGAACAGCATTTTACTTTTGGAGGTTTTTCTACAAGTTGGAAACGTAAAGGTTATTATTTTGAAGGTGGAATGCATTGGTTAACAGGTTCTTCTCCTAAAGTTCCATTGAATCGAGTATGGAAAGAAACTGGAGCTTTACAAGAAAATAATCCTGTTGAAAATAGAAATCCATTTTACACTTTGATAGATGGCGAAAATAAATTACGATTTTGGCGTGATTTAAAACAATTCAAAATTGAACTTTTAAATTTTGCTCCGGAAGACAAAAAAAATATAAATAGATTATGTTCTGACATAAATGCCTTTAAGCATGTAAATATGCCAATGCGTGATGTAAAAGGGCTTAAAACAAAGAATCCTTGTAAGCTAACTTTTTTGCAAATTATCAAGATGATTCCAGCTGGATTAAGATATTTTAGATTAAAAAATACTAGTTATCTTGATTATGTAGGAAAATTCAAAAATGAAAGTGTGAAACATTTACTTTTAAGTATTGTTGGTCATCGATACAATGCTCTTTCTTTCATTTATACAATGTCATCAATTGCTACGGGTGATAGCGGGTTTCCACTAGGTGGTTCAATTCAAATGGCACAAAATATGGTGAATACATTTTTATCACTCGGAGGTAAAATAACTTATAGTACAAAAGTAGAAAAAATTATTACAGAAAAATTTATTGATAAAAGAAAAAAAGAAACTCAAAAAGTAGTTGCAGTAAAAACTGATAAAGGAATTATTGATTGCGATTCAGTAATTGTAACACAAGATACTAGAAATGCTATTGATAATTTATTTGAAGAAAAAATAAAAACTGATTGGGCTCCAAAAATGCGAAAAAATGTTACAGGTTCTGAAAATATTTTTGTTGCACTTGGAATTAAGGCAGATTTATCTCACTATCCTTACTCAATGGTTTTTCCTTTAAAAGAAAAGATTAGTTTTGCAGAAAATGAATTTTCGGAATTAAAAATTTATAATTATTCAAAGTATACTGGTTATGCACCAAAAGATTGTGCATCTTTAACTTGTATTTTACTTTGTCCTTGTTATGATTATTGGAAGAAAGCAAAAGAAGATGGTTCTTATAAAGAAAAAAAAGAAGAACTTGTAAAAAAATTTATAGACTCTCTTTCAAAATTTATTCCAGAAATAACACAAGAGACAGTTGAAGTTTATGATGTTGCTACTCCGCTTACTTACGAAAGATATTGTTCTTCTTATCAAGGTTCTTGGATGTCAATTTGGAAACCAAAAACTTCAAGATTTCAATACCCTCAAACAATAAAAAATCTTGAAGGTGTTTATTTTGCAGGTCAAAGAATTATGATGCCGGGTGGACTTCCCATTGCAGTTTATACAGGGAGAAGAGCAGTTCAGCTTTTATGTAGAGATAATAAAATAGAATTTGTGTAGTATCATCTAAAAGAAAACTAAAAAATATTATTTCATAAAAACTTGCAATTAATTTTTTCAAATCTTATTCTTATAGTATGAGATGTGAAATTCTAAAAATTGTTGGTCGTGAAATTATAGATTCACGAGGAAATCCAACTGTAGAGGCTGAAGTTCATCTTACAAATGGAATTTCAGCAAGAGCCTCTGTACCAAGTGGAGCTTCAACAGGCAAATATGAAGCTGTAGAATTACGAGATGGCGACATGAATCGTTTTCATGGGAAAGGTGTATCTAAGGCTGTTGAAAATATCAATACGATAATAAACTCTGCTCTTAAGGGTATGGATGCAAGTGATATTTATAAAATTGATAATGTAATGAAAGAACTTGATGGTACAAGAGATAAATCAAAACTTGGAGCAAATGCAATTCTTGCTGTTTCATTAGCTACTGTAAAATCAAGTGCTATGTCATTTAATCTTCCGATTTATAAATTTATTGGTGGAATAATTGGAAAACAAACTCCAATCCCTATGATGAATATTTTAAATGGTGGAGCTCACACAAATAATAATATTGATATTCAAGAATTTATGATTATGCCAATTGGTGCAAATAAATTTTCAGAAGCATTAAGGTGGTGTGTTGAAGTTTTTCATACATTAAAAAATATTTTAAATGAAAAAGGATTGTCAATTTCTGTTGGTGATGAAGGTGGTTTTTCTCCAAATTTGAAAAACGAAGAAGAAGCTATCATGTTGATTTTAGAAGCAATAAAAAAATCTGGTTATATTCCTGGAAAAGATTTTATGATTGCACTTGATGCCGCAGCAAGTGAATGGAAATCTAAAAAAGAAGGTAGATATAAAATGAAAAAATCAGGAAGAGAATTTTCTACGCAGGAATTAATTTTTTATTGGAAAAAACTTGTTGATAAATATCCAATAATTTCTATTGAAGATCCTCTTGATGAAGATGATTGGGATGGCTGGATTGAAATTACAAAAGAGCTTGGTGATAAAATTCAACTTGTTGGTGATGATTTATTTGTTACAAATATAAATCGGCTCAAAAAAGGAATTGAGAAAAAATGTGCAAATTCAATTTTGATAAAATTGAATCAAGTAGGTTCTGTTTCTGAAACTATAGAAACAGTTTTGAAAGCAAAACAAGCAGGTTATAACACAATTATTTCACATCGCTCTGGCGAAACTGAAGATACATTTATTTCAGATTTAGCAGTTGCATTAAATGCTGGTCAAATAAAAACTGGTGCGCCTTCTCGTTCTGAAAGAGTTTCAAAATATAATCAGTTGTTAAGAATTGAAGAAGAACTTGATGATAGGGAAGAATACTTTTATAATTTTTGTAAAAGTAAAAAATAAAATAGGGATGTCTGATAAGTATTAGAAAACTTTTAGACATCCCGATACTTAAAAAAAAATAAGTAAATTTATTTATCAAATTTTCTATCGTATAAAAATGCTGCAAACATAATTACAAATATAGAACCTGCATTGTGAACTAATGCTCCAGTTGTTGGATTTAATAGACCTAGTACAGAAAGAATAATTGCTAAGAAATTTATAAACATGGAAAGACTTATACTAATTTTTATTGTCTTAACTGTTGCATTTGAAAGTCGCTTTAAGTAAGGAAGTTTTGAAATATCATCTTGCATAAGTGCAATATCAGCTGAATCAATAGCAATATCACTTCCAATTGTTCCCATTGCAATTCCTACATCTGCTGTTTTTAATGCTGGAGCATCATTAATTCCATCACCAATCATACAAACTGTTTTATTTTGATTTTGTAGATTGATAATTTGTTCAACTTTCTGTTCTGGCAAAAGCTCTGAAAAAATATTTTTTATTCCTGCAAGATTCGCAAAATATTGCGCAGTTTTTTTATTATCTCCAGTAAGTAAAACTGAATTTACATTAATTGAATTTAAGTTATTGATTATTTTAGATACATCAGAACGCAAAACATCTGATAAAGCAATTGCTCCGATACAATAATTTTCTTCTGCAATTAAAATTACTGCTTTGCCTTGCAATCGTAATTGTTCAAGTTGTGAAAAAATATTTTCTTCAATTTTTATATTATGTTCATTTAAAAATTTTTCATTCCCACAAATTATTTTTTTTGAAACATCGTTTACTAAAACTGTTGCAAGAATTCCTTTTCCGCTTGTCATTTTAAATTCAGTTGTTTCAAAAATTTTTATATTTTCTTTTTTTGCTAATTCCAAAATTGCTTTTGCTAACGGATGTTCACTTTTATTTTCAGCTGATGCAGTTAAACTAAGTAATTCATCTTTTGTAAATTTTTGAAATGGAATTATATCACTAACTTCTAATTTTCCAAAAGTTAAAGTTCCAGTTTTATCAAAAGTGATAGTATCAACTTTCCCCATTTTTTCTAAAGCTTCTCCGGATTTAATTATTATTCCATGTTTTGTAGCTTGTCCAATGCCAGCCATGATTGCAGTTGGAGTTGCTAGAACTAATGCGCAAGGACAGAATACAACTAAAATGGTTACAGCTCTTGTAATATCTTTTGTAATAATCAAAGTGATAATTGCAATGATTAAGGCAATAGGAACAAGAACACTTGCCCACTTGTCAGCAATTCTTTGAATAGGAGATTTTTTGTTTTCTGCTTCTTTAACTAGTTGAATTAGTTTTTGTAAAGAACTATCTTCTCCGACTTTTGTAGCTTTTATATCAATTGTACCAAAACAATTTATTGTTCCACAAAAAACTTCGTCTCCAACTATTTTATCAATAGGTAAAGATTCTCCTGTCATAATTGATTGATTTACAGATGTTTCACCATTTATTATGATTCCATCAACAGGAATAACTTCACCCGGTAAAATTCGAATTATGTCATTTAATTTAATTTGGTCAGCAGGAATTAAAATTTCATTTTCGTTTTCAATTTTTCTTCCTTGTGTTGGAGTTAAATTGATAAGTTTTTTCAAACCTTGTTTTGCTTTTGCAGTTGTTTTTTCTTCAAGAATTCCACCAATTGCCATGATGAATGCAACTTCTGCTGCTGCAAATAAATCTCCAATTGCGATTGCACTAATCATTGCGATTGAAATTAAAAGTGCTGATGAAATTTTACTAATACCTTTATTGAAAATTAGTTTTCTAATTGCACTATACAATAAAGGAAGTCCTGAAATAAAAATAGTAATCCATCCAAAGTCAAAAGGAAATTTTATTTCTGTATGAGAAGTAATAAAACTTCCAACTAAAAAAAATCCTCCAATTATAGTAGCAGGAATTGATTCTAATTTGTGAATTACTTTGTGCAACATTTTTGCCTCCAAAAATAAAAGATTCGAAATATTCTGTATGGAATATCTTGTTTTGTTTTATAATATTCTAAGAAAATTTGTTTTACAAGAATTATTTTTATAATATGTTCGTTAGTGAACACTTTTTGTATTTTGTTCAGTAAAAATATTATTTTAAAACTGTCGTTTTATATTAATGTGGAAATTAATTTACAAGTATATGGTAAATAAATTATTTATTTTACTTCTAGTAATATATTAGTATTTTATAATAAAAATGAACCTGCTTTTCATAGAGTGTTTTTGCTATTGTATTTTTATTAAAAATTCGTAAAATGTATTTATATAGGAATTTACGATGAAACTTATTTTAACAGATTTAGACGAAACTTTACTTCATTCTGATAAAACAATTTCAGATTATTCAATTCAGATTTTAAAAAAATGTCAGGCAAAAGGAATTTTAGTTGGTTTTTCTACAAGTCGTGGAAAGGTAAATATCGAAGATTATATTAGGCAAGTTAAACCTGATTTTGTAATTTGTAATGGTGGCGCTGGAATTTATTTTCAAAATGAATTGATAAAAACTTTTTCATTTACAGTTGAAGAAACTCAAAAACTTTTGTCTAGTGTAAAAAAATATTGTTCTCCAAATACTGAAATGACATTAGATACTTTAGAAAATATTTATTGGAATAGAAAAGAAGATAAATCTGTAAAGGGTTATGCTTTAAATTCAATTTATCATGACTTTGAAAATTTTGATTTACCTGCAATGAAATTTTGCGTAAAAACTCAAGACGAAAATGTTGTAAAGAAAATTGCACAAACTGTTTCTTCTTGCGATTATCTTCCGTTTTCCGATATTCCTTGGTATAAATTTTCTTCTGGAAATGCAACAAAAGAAAATGCGATAAATTTTATTTGTGAAAAATTTGAAATCCCTACAGAAAAAATTATTGCCTTTGGTGATGATTTTAACGATATTGGAATGTTACAACTTTGTGGGAAAGGTGTTGCAATGGAAAATGCAATTAGTCAAGTAAAAGCAGTTGCTGATTGTGTTACAATTTCGAATAATGAAGATGGTGTTGCAAAATTTTTAGAAGAATATTTTTGTTTGTAAATTCTAAACTCATTAAAGTTTTACTTTAATAAATGTGTATAGAAAAAATAAATATTTCATGTTAAAATAATTTTATTCTTTAATTTGTTTTTATGAAAATATTATTACAAGAAAAAAGATAATAAATAATTTTACAAGGAAAATATTTATGCAAGTTTTAGATTTTTATCAATTAGAAAATACTCAACAAGATTTTTGGAAAGAAAAAATAAAATTAGCAAATTGGGGAGCAGCAGATTTTTTAATTTCTTTAATTGATAAAAATGAATTTTACAAAACTCTTGGCGAAGATTCAAAATTATTTTTATTGACTAAAGAAACTGAATTGATTTGTTTTTGTACATACACAAATCAAGATTGTATTCGTGATGAAAAACTTTTTCCTTGGATTGGTTTTGTTTTTACTTTTCCTGAGTTTCGTGGTAATCGTTTTGCATTTGATTTATTTGACTATATTTTTGAAACTGAAAGAGAAAAGAAAAATCCGGTAGAAAAAATTTATATAGCAACAGATCATGAAGGTTTGTATGAAAAATATGGTTTTACATTTATTGAAAAAAGAATAGATGTTTGGGGCGATGAATGTAAAATTTATTATAAGAATGTTGTTTGTCATCCTAAAATTGAAACTGAAAGAATGATTTTACGAATGTACAAAAATGAAGATTACGAAAAAGTTTTTAAATGGACAGGCGACCCAAAAGTAAATAAATTCATGATGTATACACTTTACGAAAAAGCAAGTGATGTAAAAAAATGGTTTAATATTTTATATCAAGATGAAAAACAAATTGAATTGGTTTTTGAATTAAAAGAAACTGGTGAACTAATTGGTGGCGGTGGAATTGGATATGATGAAAATTTAAACTGCTGGGTGATTGGTTATAACTTGCGTCCAGAATTTTGGGGAAAAGGTTTTACAGTTGAAGCCTTATCATCAATGATTGATTACGCAAAAGAAAAATATGGCGTAAAAAAAATTGAAGGTACGTTTGCAGTTGATAATATTGGTAGTCGTCGTGTTATGGAAAAATTAGGAATGACATTTGATCATGACACTGAATATTCAAAGTTTGATGGTTCTGCAACTTTCAAGGCAAAAACTTTTTCAAAAATAATTGCAGATTAAATTAACATGTGATAAAATAATCTATATGATTAAGATGATGGATTTATGTAGAATTGTTTTTTGCTAGGAGATTGCCTTAGTGTAATTTTTTAGCAGTCTCCTAGTTGTTTTATTAAAATAATTTTTTGGAGATATAATTTTTATGAAAACAAATTTTACAATTAGACAAGAAGAGTCTAAGGATTTTTTTACAGTTGAAAATTTAGTGCGAGAAGCATTTTGGAATGTTTATCAACCTGGTTGTGATGAACATTTTATCGTTAATCAATACAGAGATAATCCAGATTTTATTAAAGAACTTTCTTTAGTTTTAGAACTTGATAATAAATTAATTGGTTACATAATGTTTTCTAAAGCACGAATTGATTGTGATAATGGAACAAAACTTGATGTTGTAACTTTTGGATCGTTAGCAATTCATCCAGATTTTCAACGAAAGGGATTTGGAAAAAGCTTAGTTGATTATTCTTTAGAAAAAGCAAAAGACTTAGGTTATACTTGTGTATTTATTTGTGGTAATGGAGAATTTTATGGAAAAAGCGGATTTGTTCCTGCAACCACAAAAGGAATTCGTTATGCAGATGATCCAGAAGGTGAAGCTCTTTATTTTTTGTGTAAAGAATTAAAAGAAAATTTTTTAAAAGATGTTTATGGTATTTATCATGATCCCAAAGGATATTTTATTCCACATGAAAAACCAGAGGCTTTTGAAAAATATGAATCAACTTTTCCAAAGAAAGAGAAATTAAAATTACCAGGACATATTTTTGGATAATAAAGAAATCTAAAAATTTGTAATGCTGTTAGGGAGAAATTATTTATTTAATTTCTCCCTTTTTAACTTAAAATTTGTATTACAAACTTTTTATGGGAGTAAATATGAATAAAATAAAACTTTTATTAAATGCAATAATTAAATTTTCTTTTGGAATTATTTTTGTAGGCTTACTTTTGTTTTTACCTGCAGGAACAATAAAATTTTTTAATGCTTGGCTTTTTATTGGTTTGTTATTTATTCCAATGTTTATTTTAGGAATTTTTTTATTTATAAAATCGCCTGAACTTTTAGAAAAAAGACTTAATGCAAAAGAAAAGGAAAAAACACAAAAAGGAGTTGTTGGTTTTTCCGCAATTTTATTTTTAGCTAGTTTTTTAATTGCTGGATTTGATTTTCATTTTGTATGGAGTAAAGTTCCATTTTGGTGCGTAGTTTTAGCAAGTGTAATTTTTATTCTCTTTTACATTTTGTACGCAGAAGTTATGCGAGAAAATATTTATTTATCAAGAACTATCGAAGTTCAAGAAAATCAAAAAGTAATTGATTCTGGACTTTATGGAATTGTTCGTCATCCAATGTATGCTGTAACAATTTGGCTTTTTTTATCAATTCCTATTGTGCTTGGTTCTTGGTGGGCTTTATTGTGTATGGCACCTTATCCATTTTTAATTGCAATAAGAATTTTGAACGAAGAAAAAATCTTAGAAGAAAAATTAGTTGGTTACAAAGAATATAAAGACAAAGTTAAATATAGATTGCTTCCATTTATTTGGTAATTTGTGAAAATACTTGTTTGAAAAAATTTGTAAAACCAATTTCAATCGTAGATTTATCAACTGCAAGATTATCTTCTAAATCGTTATAGTATTTTTCAGTTTTAATATCTACAGAAAGTGAATCGAGAGGGAATCCTTCTACAACTTTACTATGTGGTTTATCCACAAGATAAAAAGGTTCTATTTCTAAAGAAGAATCCATACTTGAAAAAATATTTTTTTCATCAAGGATTAAACAAATTGCGTTTTTATATTTTGCCTTTATTTTACCACCGTAAGAAGTTGCAAGTTTTGCGTAATATTCAAGAGCTTCTTCATCGGTAAGTGTTTTTCCATTTACTCTACGAATATGAGTTCCGGGCTGATTTTTTTCATCAACATTTTCAAAGTATAATCCAGAGTCACAACTAAAAAGTGGAATTTGTAAAACTTTGTAATATGCCTTTGCTTTTATGATTGCATTTTCTAAAGGATTTTTTCCACTTTCATCAATTTGAGGAAGTTCGATATTTTTAAATTCTTGTAAATTTTGTAAATCTTTTAAGCCAATGATTTCGATATTAAGAGAATTTGTAACTCTTTGCATTGATTCTAATTTTGCTTTGTTTGTTGTGGCGTAAAGTAATTTCATAAAATAATTTTAACAAAAATAAATTTTTAAAACAACTCGTCAAGTAAAATATAATAGTTAATTTTTTTCCAATCAGGTTTGATTTTTAAGTTTTGAAAAAATAAATTTTCATCAAATTTGTATTTGCCTTTACCGTAAATTCCTGTAGTATTATCCTTTAAACTTCTGTAACAAATTGCAATATCATTCCATTTGTCAATTATTCCAGCTCTTCCAACATCAATAATTCCAAAATTATTTTTATTAGTTTTATTAAAAAATATATTTGGCAAACAAAAATCACCATGGGAAAAACATTTTTCGTTTTCATTTATCGTGGGCTTATTTTCTTTTAACCAATTTAATAATTCTTGTGGATTTTCAAATTTTCCATTTTTATTATTTGTTGAAAAAGTATCTTCTTGACAATCTTCAATATCAATTAAATTATTTTTAACATTAAATTCTGCTTGTAAAAGTTTTCTTTCTAAATTGTGATTTGAAGGACAGTTTGAAATATCTAAATTCCAGATATTATTTAAAATTTTAGAAATCATTTCTGTTAATAAATTTTCGTTATTTAAAAAATATTCATCACATGCCATTGTAAAATCATTTTTATTTTCAGTAATTTCATTTTGAATTTTTGACATTAGTATATAAAGTTTGTTATCAATAATTTCTGAATCAAAAATTTTAGGAGAAATAATTTCATTTTGTTTTTCTA
This sequence comes from Treponemataceae bacterium, assembly GCA_036307825.1. GTDB lineage: Bacteria > Spirochaetota > Spirochaetia > Treponematales > Treponemataceae > RGIG9060. Next base: position 25,917 of record JAXJWW010000022.1, read on the forward strand.
GCCATAATAAAGTGTTTAATTCATTTTGTGATTCAAAATTATTTTCTTGAATTTTTAAAACTGAATCATCAAAAATTAAAACTTGCGAATCTGATTTTCCGATTGTATCAAGAGAATAGTTTTGATGTTTTAGTTTTTCAAAAATACGCATACTTAAAAATTACATAGTTTAAAAAATAAGTCAAGTTTATTGTTGCAAAATTTTATTATTGATATTATCATAATTCTAAGGAGAGTTTTTTATGAAAGAAAGACAGATAGTTTTAAAACAAGACATCATCAATGCATTAAAAAATGTTGGCTTAGAAAAAGGACAAACAGTTATTGTTCACACATCATTAAGTAGTTTAGGTTTTGTTTGTGGTGGTGCGCAAATTGTAATCGAAGCGTTACTTGAAACTGTTGGCAAAGAAGGAACTATTATAATGCCAACTCAGTCATGGAAAAATTTAGACCCTTCAACAGGCGTTCATTGGGAAGAGCCTGAAGAATGGCATGACATTATCCGCGAAAATTGGCCTGCTTACAATAAAGATATTACTCCAACAAATACAATGGGTGCAGTTGCAGAAATGTTTAGAAAATGGCCTGGAACTTTAAGAAGCAATCATCCAGCCCGTTCCATTGCTGCATGGGGAAAACACGCACAACTTATTACAGAAAATCATGATTTATCAAATATTTTTGGTGAAGGTTCACCTTTAAGTAAACTTTACGATTTAGATGGATATGTTTTACTTATCGGAGTAGGCTATGATAAAAATACTTCAATTCATTTAGCTGATGCAAGAGCAAATTATCCTAGCAAACACAATTGTACAGAACATAGCGCAATAATGGAAAACGGAAATCGCGTTTGGAAAGCCTACGAAACTTTATTCGTTGATGGTGAAGATTTTGAAGAAATCGGCAAAGCCTTTGAAGAAAATTGTTCAGTAAATAAAACAAAACTAGGAAATGGTATTTTGACTTTTATGAAACAAAGAGAACTTGTGGACTTTTCTGTAAACTGGATAGAAGAAAATCGAAAATGAAAAAAATATTAGTTACAGGTGGAACAGTTTTTGTTAGTAAAATTGTTGCTCAATATTTTGCATCTAATAAATTCAAAAATGAATATCAGGTTTATGTTCTAAATAGAAATAATCATTCGCAAGTAGAAAATGTAATTTTAATAAATTCATCTAGGGAAACTCTTGCATACAAACTTGAAGAATATAAATTTGATATTGTTATTGATATAACTTCATATACAAAAAATGATGTAAAATTAATTTTGGATTCTTTAGGAAACTCAAAAGATTTAGTTGAAAAATATATTTTATTAAGTTCCAGTGCTGTTTATCCAGAAACTTTGGATTTGCCTTTTATGGAAAGTGATAAAGTTGGTAAAAATATTTTCTGGAATGATTATGGATTAAATAAAATTGAAGCAGAAAATTATTTGCAACAAAATTTTTCAAACTATTATATTTTGCGTCCTCCATATTTGTACGGACAAGAAAACAATATTTATCGAGAAGCATTTGTTTTTGATTGCGCAGAGCAAAAAAGAAAGTTCTATCTTCCAGAAAATAAAGAAATGAAATTACAATTTTTTTATATCGAAGATTTGTGCAAAGTGATAGAAAATATTTTAATAAAAAATCCAAAAGAAAAAATATTTAATGTTGGAAATGAAGTTTGTATTTCAATTTTAGATTGGGTAAAACTTTGCTATGAAGTTGTAGGCGCAAAATTAGAAGTAATAAATGTTTCTAAAGAAATTCCGCAAAGAAATTATTTTCCATTTTATGCTTATGAATATTATCTTGATGTAACAAAACAAAAAAGTTTACTCGATAAAACAACTGATTTAAAAATCGGTTTAGAAAAATCATACCAGTGGTATAAAAATAATAAAGATAAAGTAAATAGAAAAAATTATTTTGATTTTATTGATAATGAATTATGTTAAAAAAAAGGCTGTCTAAATCAGACAGCCTTTAGAAATTAATATTCGGCAAGTAAAATTAATCTATCGTCATTATTAAAAATGATTTCTTTATCTTTTGGTGGATTAAGTACAATTTCAAACTTACCATCTTCTTTTACTTTTTTGTAACCGATAGCAACTTCTCCGTAGCGACTTGCAGATGCACAAACTGTATAGAAGTTTACAGGTTTGTCTGTAACAACATATCGGTTTGCAATTTTCATATAAAGTTCTGAACCAGAATCAGAAAGTAAATCATTAAGAATTACAAATTGTTCCCTTGTTTGAGAAATTTGTGTCATCATCAATGCTGTGATATTACTACTGATTACAAAATCTGTAACTTTTGTAACTTCTGCAAGTTCTTGATCTTCAGTACTTCTCATTTCACTTGTAACTGTAAAATTTAAATTATTTTTTCTTGTAATATCTCTTAATTGTAACAAAAGTAATAATGTTTTTGAATCAGCGGTTTCATCATCATCATTTTGATTTGTTAAAATTAAAACATTGTTTGGTTTATTTGCAACAATTTTTTCTAATTCTGAACGATTAAAAATATCAGAAATTACTTTTGTAAGTTTTATATTTTCAAGATTTTCTTGCAATGGTAAATATTCTTCGATAAAACTATCTTCTGTTGTTGCAACAATTACTTCTGAATTTTTTGGTGCGTAACAATCAAGTTCTGTAATAACTTGATCTAATAATTCGTTGCAACCAAAGATAATTGTTTTTTCTGGAACAGGTTCATCTGCTTTACCGTCAGCGAAATTTGATTTTTCAACAGTTGCATTTTCTGGTGTTGGAATTGAAATACCATCATCTTCTGCAATTAAAATAATTTTATCACTTTCTATAATTTGAGTTGTTGAAGGTGGATTTAAAAGAGGTTTATTAGAACGAACAATTCCGATTACAGTTGAACGAGGAAATAATAAATTTAATTCTCCAAAAGTTTTACCTGCTAATCCTGAAATTGTTTCTACATAAATTTCATCACCTTCGTAACTTAACAGATTTGTAAATACTGTTGACATTCCAGGCTGTCTTGAAGTGTGAGCCATAATTCTTGCGATAGAATTTTGATAATAGAATACTTCAGCTCTTCCATTCCCTGCAATACGAGCAGCTTCGGCATTTTCTTCGCTATGAATTAATGCTGTGATATAAGCATTGTGATTATCAGAATTTTCTAAAATAGTTGTAGTTGCTAAAACAGCTTTTACACTCATAAAATCATTTTCAGCGTTTACAATAATTGAACGACAAGTTTCTGGTGAACAAATTTCTACATCAGAAATGTTATCAATGCTTCCGCTTCTACAAATGATTTTAGTGTTTTTTGTATCTGGAATTCTTTGTGCAATTAAATCTTCCATTTCGGTTTTATCTTGATTATCCATCACAACGATAACACCTTTTTTCTGATTTTCATTTGCAATAATAAGTTCACGAATTATGTTAATTGCATTTTCGTTAAAGCCCAAAATGATAACATGATTTTTTTCAAGAACAAGTGAATGTCCTTTTCTTAAATCTTCCATTTTAGCTTCAAGACCAGTACTGATTACACCAATTAACATACTTGTAATAAACAAACCACAAATTGTTACAATTGACATCATCACAATAAATAAAATATTACTTGTGTCATCTCCAGCAATTGTTCCAGCATCAAGAGCGTGCATTAAACTCATCCATGCAGATTGTAAAACATTTCCATTTGTTTCAGGATCTGCAATTGAAACAACTAAACCTGCAATTACAATTACCACAAGAGTAATAACTGCTAAAAGCAAAATTAAAGATAGTGTTCCCTTTGACATTAGGTTGTCAAACTTGTAACTTAGTTTTTGTTTTAAACTAGGTTTTTTCATAAAATATTTTGCCTCCCCAAAATTTTATATATTTTTGAAAATAATAATCGTGTTTAAACATTATATCATAGATTTTTTTCTTTCTCAATTATATAATATGTATGAAAGAAAACTTTTGTTTTTAAAATTAAACTATACAAAAATTAAGTTTTTTTATAAGAGAAATTTTAGGAGAATTTATGTCAGTAAAAACAACTGAGTTTTATAATTCAAATCCATTAAAAGTATTTTTTTCATATTACAAACCTCATTGGAAAATTTTTGCCTTGGATCTTTTTTGTGCAATGATGATTTCTTTAATTGATATTGCATTTCCAATGATAAGTAAATTTACAATTGATTCACTTTTGCCAAATAGAAATTTTAAAACATTTTTTATTTTGATTGCCTCGTTGATTTTTGTTTATATTTTACGAAGAGCTTTTACTTGGTTTGTAAATTACTGGGGACATTATTTTGGAACTCTAGTTGAAACAGATATGCGTCGAGATGTTTTTACTCACTTAGAAAATCAGTCATTTAATTTTTATGATAAACATCGCACAGGAAAATTAATGTCTCGAGCAACAACTGATCTTTTTGATATTACAGAACTTGCTCATCATGGTCCAGAAGATTTTATCATTTCAGTTGTAACATTGCTTGGTTCATTTTTTCTTTTGTTAAAAATTCGTGCAGAACTTGCAATCATCGTTTTTATTTTTCTTCCTATTATCATTGTAATTACTATGATTTCTCGTCGTTCTCTTACAGAAAGTTCTCGCAAAGTAAAAGATGCAACTGCCGAAATAAATGCAGTTTTAGAATCAAGCATTTCTGGAGTGCGTGTTACAAAAGTTTTTACAAACGAAGAATACGAACTCAATCGTTTTGAAGAAGGTAATACATTATTCAAATCTGCAAAGAAAAAATTTTACAAGCATGTGGCTAGTTTTCATGCAAATATAGAATTTTTTACAAGTCTTCTTAATCTTTTAGTTTTGGCAGTTGGCGGATTTTTTATTATGAAAAATAAAATGTCAATTTCTGATTTAGTTGCAGCAAATCTTTTTATTGCAGCATTTTCTTCTCCCATTCGTCGTATTTCTTTTTTAGTTGAACAATATACAACAGGAATGGCAGGATTTAAAAGATTTTTGGAAATTATGAAAGTTGATACAAGTGTAAAAGATTCTGAAAATGCTCAAGATATTTTTTGTGCAAGAGGAAATATCAATTTTGAAAATGTAAGTTTTTCTTATACCGATGGAATTGAAGTTCTGAAAAATATAAATCTTAAAATCTCACCGGGACAAAAGTTTGCATTGGTTGGTCTTTCTGGTGGAGGGAAAACTACAATTTGTAATTTGCTTCCACGATTTTATGAAGTAACCGATGGAAAAATTTTTCTTGATGGAATTGATATAAAAGATATAAAACTCAAATCTTTAAGAAAACAAATTGGAATTGTTCAACAAGATGTGTTTTTGTTTGCAGGTTCAATAAAAGAAAATATTGCCTACGGAAAACCAAACGCAACTGATGAAGAAATTATTGAAGCAGCAAAACTTTCAGAAATTCACGAAGATATTTTGAAAATGCCACAAGGCTATGATACATTAGTTGGTGAGCGCGGAATAAAACTTTCTGGTGGACAAAAACAACGAGTTTCTATTGCAAGATGTTTTTTGAAAAATCCTCCAATTTTGATTTTGGATGAAGCAACTTCAGCTTTGGATACAGCAACTGAAATTAAAATTCAAAAAGCATTTGATAAACTTTCTAAAGGTCGAACAACTTTAATTATTGCTCACAGACTTTCTACAATTAAAAATGCAGATTGCATAGCAGTAATTGGTGATAAAGAAATAAAAGAAATCGGCACACACAATGAACTAATTTTGCAAAATGGAGTTTACGCAAAATTGCACAATGCAAAAACAGAATAAATTTATGAGGTAAGGAATATTATGCAAATACAAATTTTTGGAACAAATAAAAACTTTGATTGTAAAAAAGCACAGATGTGGTTTAAAGAACGAAGAATAAATTTTCAATTTATCGATTTAAAAGAAAAACAAATGAGTCCTGGTGAATTTGATTCTGTAGTTCAAGCAATTTCTAAAATTGAAGGAAGTCGACAAGATGCAATTCTTTCTATGATTGATAAATCTGCAAAAGATTATTCTTCTATTGCGTATCTTGATGAAAGCGACATTGAAGAAAAACTTTTTGAAAATCAAAATTTATTAAAGCAACCAATTGTTCGTAATGGAAAAAATCTTGCAACAGTTGGCTTAGCAACAAAAGTTTGGGAAACTTGGAATTGATTTTTAGAATCGGAGAAATTAAATGAAAGAAAATAAAATCGGACTTGTTTTGGAAGGTGGCGGACACAGAGGAATTTACACAGCAGGTATTCTTGATGTATTTGCAGAAAATAAAATTTTTGTGGATGCTGTTATGGGTGTTTCTGCAGGATGCGTTCACGGTGCAAGTTTTTTATCTGGACAAATTGGTCGTTCACTTCGTTACACAACAAAATATTGCGACAATCCAAACTACATGGGATTTCGTTCACTCATTACAACAGGAAATTTTTTTAACGAAGATTTTTGTTATTATAAACTTCCAGAAATTTTAGATCCTTTTGATAACGATGCTTTCGATAAAAATTCAACTCAGTTTTTTGCTGTTTGTACAGATGTAAAAACTGGAAATCCAATTTATCATGAATGCGAAAGTTTAAAAGGAGATAAAATTAAATGGTTACAAGCATCAGCTTCTATGCCATTAGTTTCAAAAATTATAAAAATTGATGATGAACTTTTGCTTGATGGTGGAATTTCAGATTCAATTCCAATTCAAAAAATGCAAGAAATGGGATTTGAAAAAAATATTGTAATTTTAACTCAAGAAAAAGGTTATACAAAAAAAGCCAATTCACTTTTGCCAGTAATAAAATTATTTTATAAAAAATATCCTAAATTAATTGAAGCAATAGAAAATCGTCACATAGTATATAATCAACAATTAGAATTTCTTGAAGAACAAGAAAAATTAGGTAAGGTAATAATTCTTCGTCCTTCAGAAAAGCCAGTTGCAGGTCGTACAGAAAAAGATAAAGAAAAAATTATTGTAACTTATAATTTAGGAAAAAAAGATGCATTGTCAATGCTAGAAAAAATAAAAACCTGGAATTGCGTTAGCAATTCCGAATCCGTGTGATATTAGAATAATATAGGAGAAGCAAATGAAATTTTTAGAAATTGGACAAGAAGTAGAAACACAAATTGTTGCAATTACGGATGACTGTATTTTTCTTGATTTAAATACAAAGTCAGAAGGAATTTTGGAAAAATCAGAATTAACTGATGAAAATGGAATTGTAAAACTAAATGGAAAAGAATTAAAAGAAGGTGATTCAATTAAAGTTTTCTTTTTAGGAAATTTAAAAGGTGAAATGCGTTTTACAACAAAAATTGCAGGTGAAAAAGCTGACAAATCAATGTTAGAAAACGCTTGGAAAAATCAAATTCCGGTTGAAGGAAAAGTTGAAAAAGAAATCAAAGGTGGATTTGAAATTAAAATTGGTAACTCTCGCGCTTTCTGTCCTTATTCACAAATGGGTTTCAAAGAAAAAGAAGAACCAAGTTTTTATGTTGGTAAAAATTTAACTTTCAAAATTCAAGAATACAAAGAAGACGGAAAAAATATTTTAGTTTCTAACAAAGCAGTTGCTCAAGAAGTTTTTCAAGGAAAGATGAAAACTTTGCAAGATTCAATTAAAGTTGGAATGAGTGTAAAAGTAAAAATTATTTCTTTGCAAAAATACGGAGCCTTCGTAAATTTCCTTGGTGATGAAAGTGGATTTAAAGCTTTACTTCCAATTTCAGAAATTTCAAGAAGTCGAGTTGATAATATTGAACAAGTTCTTTCTGTTGGCCAAGAACTTACAGTTAGTGTTTTAAATGCTGATTGGAAAAATGAAAAAGTTTCTGTTAGTTTGAAATCACTTTTGGAAAATCCATGGGATAATGTTTCAAAAAAATATCCTATCGATTCAAAGCACGATGGAAAAATTTCTCGAATTGCAGATTTTGGTTTGTTCATTGAATTGGAAGAAGGTGTTGATGGTTTGGTTCATATTTCAGATTTGGATACAGATAGAAATACTAACCTTAGAAAAGTTTACAAAATCGGCGACAAGATGTCTGTTGTGATAAATTCAGTTGATGCTGATAACGAAAGAATTTCTTTGCGACCAGCATCTTCTATTGAACAAGATAAAACTACTGCAAAATATCTTGACAACCAGAATGATTCAGACGGCGAAACTTACAATCCGTTTGCCGCCTTATTAAAAAAATAATTTTTGTAGATTTTATCTAATAAAACTTGTGCGAGTTTTAGAAGCTATAGGAGATGGTTCATCTAAACTATCTTTTGTAGCTTCTCGCATTTTTAAAAGCCATGCCATATTTTGTCCAAGGTTTTCTAAAATCTGTAAACCTTCTTTGTCTTGTTGAATCGCATCTTCATTTGTTCCATGAACTACATTCCAATAAATTGAAGGAACGATGAGAGCTTCTGCTAAATACAAAAAATGATTAAGTTGGTCAAAAGTTGCAACTCCACCAGCACGACGAACTGACACAACTGAAGTTGCTACTTTGTGTCTTAAAGAACTTGCTCCTGCATAGAAAAATCTATCAAGAAAACTTTTCATAGTTCCATTTACACCTGCATAATAAACTGGACTTCCTAAAATAAGACCGTCGCAAGTTTTCATTTTTTCAATAGCGATATTTACTTCATCGTCATTAAAAACGCAAAGTCCATTTGTGCTACCTTTTTTGCAAGTACCACAACCTTGACATCCACGAATTGCTTTGTTTCCAATTTGCAAAATTTCAGTTTTTATTCCTTGTTTTTCAAGTTCCTTTGCAACAATATTTATCGCTTGAAAAGTTCCACCTTCACCATGAGGGCTTCCGTTAATTGCTAAAACTTTAAGTTCTTTCATAAAACCTTCCTTAATTTCAATTAAAGTGAAAAATCTACAAACATTATATCAATTAGTGGATAAGTTTTCTATAAATGTGTATAATATTAGTAAATTTAGTAACACTTTTTTCAATATAAAGTGTTATAATATATGAGGAATTTTAACAATATGGATAATATCAACACTCTTTTTGATTTTATTGAATCTAAAACATCTAAAATGATTGAATTGCAAACTCTTCTTACTTCAAAACCTGCTCTTTCTCCAGAAAGTGAAGGAGATGGAGAACTTGAAAAGTGCATCGCTTTAGAACAATGGCTTAAAAATGAAGGTTTTAATGATTTACAACGATTTGATGCTCCGGATTCTAGAGTAAAAAGTGGAATTCGACCAAACTTAATCGCTACAATTCCTGGAAAAGATGATTCTAAATCTCTTTGGATAATGACTCACCTTGATGTTGTTTCTGTTGGTGAACTTTCTATGTGGGATTCTGACCCTTGGAAAGTAATCGAAAAAGATGGCAAACTTTATGGACGAGGAGTTGAGGATAATCAGCAAGGCTTAGTTTCTTCAATTTTTGCAACTCTTGCTATTATTAAACATAATATTCAACCAAAATATAATGTAAAATTACTTTTCGTTGCTGACGAAGAAGTTGGTTCTGTTTATGGAATACGATATTTGTTAAAAAATCATAATCTGTTTAATAAAGACGATATGTTTGTAATTGTTGATGGAGGTGATCCTCAAGGAAAAACCATCGAAGTTGCTGAAAAAAATCTTATGTGGCTTCGCTTTCATGTGCAAGGAAAACAAACTCATGGTTCTCGTCCTGATGAAGGAGCAAACGCTTGTCTTGCAGGTTACGATTTAGCTTTGCGTGTAAATAATTTAGAAAAAGTTTTTAACAAGCGTGATGAATTATTTGAGCCTCCTTATTCAACTTTTCAGCCAACAAAAAAAGAAAGCAATGTTCCAAATATAAATACAATTCCAGGTGATGATGTATTCTGTATGGATTGTAGAATTTTGCCATGTTACAAACTTGAGCAAGTAAAAGCAGAAATAAATAAACTTGTTGCTCAAGTAGAAAATCAGCATGGTGTAAAAATTGAATTTGAATGTGCACAAGAAGTTGAATCTCCTGCAACTCCTGTAGATAGCGATGTTGTAAAACTTTTATCAAAGGGAATTGAATCTGTAAAAAAAATTCAACCAAAAACAATTGGTATTGGTGGTGGAACTGTAGGTTCATATTTACGAAAGGTCGGTTATCAATGTGCAGTTTGGGGAACATTAGATGAAACTGCTCATCAACCTAATGAATATTGTATTATCAAAAATATGGTAGAGGATGCAAAACTTTTAGCATATATTATGCTTTAAAATAATTTTATTTAGTTTGTATTTCAAACTTTTTGGAGGATGTTATGAAAAAAATATTTTATGTTTTAATTGCAGTTGTTTTTGTTTTTTCTTGTGTTGGATGTATGTCTGTAAACTCAAATGGACAATCAGTACAAAGAATCAATCCTAACAAGCAAACTGATTTGAGTGGTTACTGGAATGATACTGATGTAAGAATTATTGCAGAAACTTTAGTTGAAGAATGTGTAAATGCTCCAGCAATTATTCGTTACATAAAAGAAAATCAAAGAGAACCTGTTGTTCAATTAGGCAGTTTCAAAAATAGAAGTGATGAGCATCTTGATACAGCAATTCTTGCTACAAAATTTAAAGTTGCTTTAATCAATAGTGGAAAAGTAAAATTTTCTGCAGAAAAAGAAATTAAAGAAGAATTGCGTGAAGAAATTTTAGCACAACAAGATTGGGCAAGTGAAGATACTGTAAAAATGCTTGCAAACGAAACAGGTGCAGATTTTCTTTTAATCGGAAGTGTAAGAACTATCGTTGATTCAATCCCAGGTGAAACTGTAAGAACTTATCAAGTTATTGCAGAACTTTATGATATCGAAACTTCAGAAATTGTTTGGAGTGGCGAAAATATGGATATTAAAAAATACATGAAGCGTTCTTCAGTAAGATGGTAGAAAGATAAAACTAATTTGTAATTTTTGTTTATGAAAAATTTAATTAAACTTTTTTCAATAATTATTTTTTTCTCAATTTTTAGTTGTGCATCAAATGTGGATTTGCATTCTGCTTTTGTCTACGATGTAAAAAATGGAAATTACGAATTAGTTTATTCAACCTTAGAACAATCTTCAAAAAATTATTATTCAAATCATGATGATGTTTTGCAAATGCTCGATTTAGGTTTACTTGCTCACTATTCTGATTTTCCAGAAAGTTCAATCAATTATTTAAATCGAGCAGAAAGTTTAATCGAAGAAAATTATTCAAAAAGTATTAGTCAAAATATTTCTTCATATATTTTAAATGATAATGTTATCGATTACGCTGGTGAAGAATACGAAGATATTTATGTAAATTTATTTAAATGTTTAACATTTATTTCGCAAGAAAATTATGAAAGTGCCTTTGTAGAAATAAGAAGATTTAACAATAAATTAAAATCTCTTTCTGTAAAATATCAAGAACAAATTTCTAAAATTAAAGAAGAATCAAAAATGGAAGATGATTCTTTAAATTCAGAAAATTACAAAGTTCAATTTTATGATTCAGTTTTTGCAAGATATTTAAGTATGCTTTTGTATTTGTACGAAGGTGATGTTGATTCTGCAAAGATTGATTATAATTATTTAGTTTCAGCTTTTGATACGCAAAAAAAATTATATAATTTTTCATTTCCAAAACAAATCGAAGAAAATTTTTACACAACAAAAAATGATGCTCGTTTAAATGTTGTTGCTTTTTCTGGAATGGCTCCAAGAAGAAAAGAAGAAAGTATTTCAAATATTTATTATGGATATAAAATTGCGTTGCCAGTAATGTACGAAATAAATTCAGAAGTTGATTCTATTAAATTAGTTGCAATCAACCAAGACACAAAAACTGTTTATCAAAAAGATTTTGAAAAAATTGAAAGTATAAGTAATATTGCAGTTGATACTTTTAAACAAAAACAATCTTTGATTTACACAAAATCTTTAGCTCGTTCTCTTATGAAAAGTGTTACAACAGATATTTTTAAAGAGATTAGTGAAGAAGCAGAAAATTCTGATACTGCTGCCTTGTTTGAATTATTACATTTTACTTCGTTAATAGCAAACCAAATTACAGAAGTTGCAGATATTAGAACTTCAAAATATTTTCCATCAAGTGTTTTTATTTCTGGAATTGATTTACCTGTTGGTAATTATGATATAATCGTAACTTATTTTTCATCAGATGAAACAGAAGTTTCTCGAAAAGTTTTTAACGATTATGATGTTTCAAAAAATAAATTAAATTTATTGGAGGCTGTATGTTTAAAATAAAATTCACAAAATCAATTTGTATTTTATCAGTTTTGTTTTTATTTTCATCTTGTGTGTCAAATAATTTTGCAGTAACAGGAAAATCTCCTTCATGGGTTACAGATACAGAACATGAATATTCAAAAAATAATTTATGTGCTGTTGGAATTGCTAAATCTTTAGAAGAAGCAAATTCAATTGCAATTTCAAATATTGGAAAAATAATTAAACAAAAAATTGAATCAGAAATAACAGTTGTAAATTCTGAGTCAATGTCATCAAAAGGAAATTCTGAATTAACTTCTTCAATAAATCAAATTGTAAAAACTTCAGCTTTAATTGATAGTTTAGTTGGTGTTGAAATTGCAGAAACTTGGAAAGATAAAGATGGAAATTTTTATTCTCTTGCAATATTAAATAAAACAAAAACTTATTTATATTATTCAGAAAAAATTTCAGAAAATGAAAAAACAATTAAAGAAAATATAAATTTAATTTCAACTGATAAAGATAAATTTTTTATTTATGGAAAATTACAAAATGCAATTAAACTTGCTCAAGATAATGAAACTTACTTAGATATTATTTATGCAGTTAACAAAGCTTCGTATACAGTTACTGCAAAAACAATTACAAAAGTAAACTATATTGAAAATCTTGCAAGTGATTTTGCTCGAAAAATTTATATTACAATTTCTGGATTAGAAAATAAGGAAAGAATAAAAAATTACTTTTACAAATATTTTACAGATAAAGGTTTTTCTGTAAATGCTCCTCAAACAAATTATTATTTTAATATTGATTTAAATATTGAAAATACAACTTCTGGTGAATTATTTTATGCTAGATATAATTTTTCTGCAAATTTAAAAGACGCACAAAATGATACAATAATTTATTCTTATTCTGCTTCAGAACGAGTTGCACATAAGTCTAACGCAGATGCAAATCAGCAAGTAATAATTAGATTAGAGAAAAAACTTGATAAAGAGTTTAATTCTGATTTTATAAAATCATTTAATCAATAAATTTTCCATCTTTTATTTTTATAATTCTACGACAATGTTCCATTACCATTTTGTCGTGAGTTGAAAAAATAAAAGTTGTATTGTGAGTTCTGTTTAATTCTTGCATAAGTTCAATTATGTTCAATCCATTTTTGGAATCTAAATTTGCAGTTGGCTCATCTGCAAGAATTACAGAAGGTTTTTTTACTAAGGCTCTTGCAATTGAAACTCTTTGTTGTTGCCCACCAGAAAGTTGATTAGGTTTTTTGTTTTGAAAACCATCCAGTCCAACTTCTTTTAAAATATTGTAAGCCATGTAAGATATTTCTTCTTTAGAATATTTTTTTAATAAATCTAAAGCAAGTTCAACGTTTTCCTGGGCAGTTAAAACAGGAATCAAATTATAACTTTGAAAAATAAATCCAATTTTTTGTTGTCTTATTAAATTTTTTTCTTTGGAATTCATTATAGAAATATCTTTATCATCAATAAAAATTTTACCAGAAGTAACTGAATCTAAGCATCCGATAAGATTTAGCATTGTAGTTTTTCCAGAGCCTGATGGACCTGCAAAAGCTGTAAATTCACCATCTTGAATTATTGTGGATACATTATCAAGAGCTTTTGTTATAACAGCATTTTTTTCTTTGAGCATTTCTTTTTGTTCATAAATTTTTGTTACATTTTCAATTCGTACCATGTAAAACCTTCTTTAAAATTATTAAACTCTAAATAAAATTTCTGCGTAATTTGGGAATGGCCAATAACTAGATGGGATTTTCTTTTCTAATTCATCACAAAAATCTCTTAAACAATTCATAACAGGAATTACTTTTTGTGTGTAAGTTATTGCTCTTTGTGTTGCATCAGAAATTTTTTGTGTTTCAACTTTTAATTCACGCAATAAATTTAATTGTTCAAAAGCTTTATCTACAAATTTTGCAATATCATTTTTTATTACACTTGTTGCATTGCAATTTATTCCAATGATATTTTCAGCTTCAGAAATTTCTTTTAAATATTTTATACAAGCGGGAATAATTTCTTTTTCGCTTAAGTCTAACATTGTTTTTACTTCAATGTTTACAAGTTTTGCATATTCTTCCATTTGAATTTCATAACGAGCTTTTACTTCATGTTCAGAATAAATTCCATGTTTTTTGAATAAATCAATATTTTCTTTTTTCAAAAAATAAGGAAGCGCTTCAGTTGTGGTTTTTAAATTTAATAATCCACGAGTTTTTGCTTCTTCAACCCATTCTGCTGAATATCCATCTCCGTTAAAAATAATTCGTTTATGATTATTCAAAGTTTCTTTGATAAGTTCATTTAATGCGCTTGTAAAATCTTTTGCATTCTCTAACTTTTCTGAAAATTCTTGGAATACATCAGCAACAATTGTATTTATGATTACATTTGGTCCAGAAATTGACATAGAAGAACCAAGGGAACGGAATTCAAATTTATTTCCTGTAAAAGCAAATGGAGAAGTTCTATTTCTATCTGTATTATCCTTTGGGAATGCTGGAAGAGAATCAACTCCCAATTTCATAACTTCCTTTGCTTTTTTATCGTAAGGATTTCCTGTCATAATTGATTCAAGAATTGCAGTAAGTTCATCACCTAAGAAAATAGAAATAATTGCAGGAGGCGCTTCGTCCCCACCAAGACGCAAATCGTTTCCACGAGAAGCAACGGAAAGTCTAAGCAAATCCTGATGTTCATCAACTGCTTTAATAATTGCAGTAAGAACCAAAAGAAATTGAGCATTTTCTTCTGGAGTGTTTCCTGGTTCAAGTAAGTTTTCGCCAGTATCAGTTGAAATTGACCAGTTGTTATGTTTACCACTTCCGTTTAAGCCGTCAAAAGGTTTTTCATGAAGAATACAAATCATATCGTGTTCTTGCGCAACCTTTTTCATAATTTCCATTGTAAGCTGATTTTGGTCTGCTGCAAGATTTGTTGTTGTAAAAACAGGAGCCATTTCGTGCTGACAAGGAGCTACTTCATTGTGTTTTGTTTTAGATGGAATTCCAAGTTTCCAAAGTTGCTCATCCAAATCTTTCATAAAATTTACGATGCGAGGTTTAATTGCACCGTAATAGTGATCTTCTAATTCTTGTCCCTTAGGAGGTTTTGCACCAAAAAGAGTTCTGTTACAAAAAATTAAATCTTTTCTTTTTTGATACAAATTTTTATCAATTAAAAAATATTCTTGTTCAGCCCCTACTGTTGAAGTTACTTTTTTTACATCTTTTCCAAAAAGTTTTAATAATCTTCTTGATTGTTTATCTAATTCAGCCATTGAACGAAGTAGTGGAGTTTTTTTATCAAGGGTACTTCCGTCGTAAGAGCAGAAAGCTGTTGGAATACACAAAGTTCCGTCTTTAATGAATGCGTAACTTGTTGGGTCCCAAGCGGTGTATCCTCGAGCTTCAAAAGTTGCTCGTAATCCACCAGATGGAAAACTAGAACCGTCGCCTTCGCCTTTGATAAGTTCCTTGCCTTTAAATTCCATTGAGATTTTTCCGTCTTCAATAGGCTTGATAAAACTATCGTGCTTTTCGGCGGTAATTCCTGTCATTGGCTGAAACCAATGCGAATAGTGAGTTGCACCTTTTTCTATTGCCCAATCTTTCATTGCTTTTGCAACTGAATTTGCAACATTAGAATCTAAGGCAGAACCTTCTTCCATAGTTTTTCGTAAAGATTCATAAATATCTTTTGGAAGTCGTTCTTTCATTACAGTTTCGTTAAAAACCATACATCCAAAATATTCAGGTACATTACTCATATTTTTCATCAAATTGTTTTCCTAATAAATTATCTAATTTTGAAAATGATTCCAAGAAGTGCAATTGTAATCAAAACTTGTAGAATCATAAATTTTATTAAAACTTGAGTTGGTGACCACTCTCTAGATTTTCTCATGTGGTCATGCAAAGGGAATCTAATGTTTTTAAAAACATGAATTTTGAAAAATCGAAGTAAGAAAACTTTGATTAATCCCATTCCTCCATTTATAAATATAATAGAAGAAGTTGCTATTATCAAAAATGGATTTCCAGAAACAATAACGCATACACCAATAAAAAATCCTAAGGCACGACTTCCTGCATCACCCATTAAAACTTTACTAGGAAAAGCGTTATGCCATAAATATCCCATTAAAACACCGCTTAATGTAAAACACATCAATCCCCAAGTTGCACCATCTTTAAGATGAGGAACCAAAAGATAAGCAGAAATTTCTTTGTGTCCAAGAATGAAGTAAAAAATTATTCCCATGGTGATTAAACCGATTAAAACTAATGTGCTTGATAATCCGTCTACACCGTCGGTACAGTTTGTTGTGTTAATTGACATCCATAAAAGTACAGTTGAAATTGTTATAAAAAGCCATGGAGCAATTGTTACAGGCTTTGTTACAAAAGGAAGCCAAAATTGAATAGGTTGACCGTTTGTAACTTTTTCGTTTAAAAAATATAATATAAATGAAGCTGCAACACAGATTACTAAATCTAATGCACCTTTTAGATATTCTCCCCAACTGGTAATTGAACGGTCATCAAGAAATCCAGTTAGCATAGTTAGCCATGTTAAAATCAAAATTGAAAGTTGCAATAAATCTAATGGAACAAAAATTACAACTGTAAGTACAAAAATTGTTATAAAAACAACTCCACCACCAGTTGGTTTTCCTTTTGCTGCTTCTGCAGTAAGTGTAAACTCTCTACCTCTATCACTTGGTAAGAATCTAAAACACTTTGGCAAAATAAAATAAGTTAAAGCAAAACCCGCAAATAATGAAAGCCCAATCAAAATTGTATAGGATTGCAACAATCTTGCAGGTCCAAAAGAATTTACAAATAACGAACCGATATAATATAACATGGTCTAACCTTTGTTTTTAATAAATCACCTGCAAACTTTTGAAGATAAATTCATTTTGTTTGCAAGTGATTTAGATTTATATTTTTAGTGTTTAAAGTGTCTTGCTCCAGTAAATACCATTGCAATACCAAGTTTATCTGCTGCATCAATTGATTCTTGATCTCTGATTGAGCCACCTGGTTGAATAATTGCTTTAATATTGAATTTTGCAGCTTCTTCAACACAGTCAGCAAATGGAAAGAAAGCATCACTGATAAGAACTTCTGCTTGAGATGTTCCAAGTCTATCTGTAACTTCTTTTGCTCGACTTAATGCTTGACCAGCAGCCCAAATTCTATTTGTTTGACCACAACCAATTCCAATTGCAGTTTTATCTTTTACAACTACGATAGCATTTGATTTTGCAAACATTGCAACAGTCATACCAAATGCCATTTCATCAATTTGTTCTTGAGTTGGTTTTGCTTTTGTAACAACATTCCATTTTTCAAAAAGTTGATTATCACGGCTTTGTACTAAAAGACCACCGTCAACACTCATTGAGTCAAAAAATTCAGTTGCTTCTATAGTAGCTTTGATGATTCTAAGATTTTTCTTTGCTTTGAAAACTTCCAATGCTTCTTCTGTAAAATCAGGAGCAACGATAACTTCCAAAAAGCATTTTACCATTTCTTCTGCAGCAGCCTTATCGATAGTTCCACTACATCCGATAATTCCACCAAAGATAGAAACTGGGTCGCATTCGTAAGTTTTTTTGTATGAATCAAGTGCATCTTTTCCTAAAGCAGCACCACATGGAGTGTTGTGTTTTAATGCAATAGTAAAAATTGAACCTTCTGTTCCTGCAAAACTAACAGTAGAACCATCATCTGATTTTACGCTTTCTGCATTTTTTACAAATTTGTTGTAAGCACTAACAGCCTTCCATGCAACATCTAAGTCGCGAATATTATTGTATGAAAGTTCTTTTCCTTGGAATTGTTCCATTCCGCCAAAAGCACCTTTGTGGTCAACTGTAAGATAAAGAGCAGCTTTTTGATGAGCGTTTTCACCATAGCGCAATTCTTGTGATTTTTCCAAAGGCATTGTGTAGTAGTGTTGTAATTCATTTTCTTCTGGATTTTCTGCACCAAGCATAAAGCGACTAACCGCTGCATCATAAGCAGAAGTTAAATTGAAAACCTTTCCTGCTAAAAATCTTTTTACTTCAACAGGAACATCACCTGTTTTTAAGCCTTCAATTACAATTTCGTAATCTGCTGGATCTGTCAAAACGATAACATCTTGATAATTTTTTGCGGCAGCACGAATCATTGTAGGACCACCAATATCAATAAATTCCACAGTTTCTGGGAATGTAAGACCAGCTTGTACTTTTTCAAAGAAAGGATAAAGATTTACACAAACCAAATCAATTGTGCTAATATCCAAATCTTGAATAGTTTTCATGTGCTCTGGATTATCACGACGAGCAAGCAAACCTGCGTGAATTGCTGGATGAAGTGTTTTTACGCGTCCATCAAGACATTCTGGAAAGTTTGTTACAGAACTTACATCAGTAACTTGGATTCCGTTATCTGTTAAATATTTTGCAGTTCCACCTGTTGAAAGAATTTCCCAATCAGCACTTTTTAGGTACTGAGCCAATTCTAAAATACCGTCTTTTACAAAGACACTCATAAGAGCTCTTTTTTTCATGAAAACCTCGATATGTAAATAAAATTAAATTTGTTCAGATTATAGCATAAAATGACAGTGTATGCAATTAGAGTAGAGATTTAGCAATGACGGGAAAACTAATTTACAGGAACAACTAATTTTATATGAGTTCCAGTTTCTTCATCAGACTGAATTTGTAGAGTTCCATTTAGAAGACTAGCCCGAGATTCCATTCCCTTTAGTCCAAGTTTTGTACTTTTTTCTATGTCAATTTCTTTGACTGTTTGGTTATTAAAACCGCATCCATCATCAGTAATAAAAAAATTTATTAAATTCTTTTCTAAATCTTCTCTAACAACAACTTTTATTTCAGTAGGATTTGCGTGTTTTGCTGCATTTATCATAGCTTCTTGAACTATTCTATAAATGTGAGTTTTCTTTTCAATATCAAGTTTCTTTAAAAGAACATTACTATTTGTGTAAAAACTACATTGAATTTCTCTTGTTTTTTGAAAATTAAACACTAAATCATTTAGACTTAACATAAAATCTTCCATTTCAACTTCTGGAGGAACAAGATTTTTTACAATCATACTTGTATTTTTTAAGCTAGATTTTCCTAAAAAATCAATTTTTTCAAGGACATTTTTAACTTCTTCATCCTTTTCTTTAGAAGATATAATTTTCTTTAATTTATCAAGAAAAAGTTGTTCAGCACGAATATCTTGCAAAACTGTATCGTGTAAATCTCTAGAAATTCGTTCCCGCTCTTTTTCTTGAACTTGCACAATTGTTTTTGTGATAAATTCATTCTCTAAAACTTTATCTCTAAGAATATTTTTTTCTTTTGTTGTTTTTACATGGCTCAAAGAAACCCAAATTATTGCTACGCAAAACACAACAGAAATTAACAAGACAATTGTTAGGATTTTTGAAGAATAAGTAAAGTCCGAATTTATTTGTGATAAATAATTGATAATTGCGTTTTGCAATTCCATAAAAAGATTAGAAATATTTTCAGTTTTGTTTTGCTCTAATTCTGAAAGAATTTTCAACGCAACTTTTTCAATTTGTAAAATATTTTGATAATTAGGAATTTCATGAACTTGAGAAAATGTATATAAAGTTGAATCTCTAAAAGAATTTGTAACTACAAGAAGTTCTTTTATTAATTCTGTTGTTTTTTCAATATTTATATTAGTTCCGTCTTTGTATTCTTTAGAAAGTTTTCCACATAAAGAAATTAATTCATCATCGATAGAAATATTACTTTTATTAGCAAACAAAGGAATTGCAAGAGTTAATAAAAAAAATGACAAAATAATTCTTTTATGAAAAATATTAAAATTCATAACCTACATATTATAGCACAAGAATAAAAAAGAATGTATAATGCTTGTATGGTTTTTAAGAAAAAATATAACATTTGGTTTCAGTTAGTTTTAGGTATTATTTGTGGTTTTTTGAATATGTTTGGTTCAAAAATGGCAGAAGGACTTTCTCTTCCAATTTTTAACGATACTCTTTTTACAGTTTTAGCTTCTTTTTTCGGTTGGACAGCAGGAATAACTAGTGCTTTAGGCTACCACATTTTATTTTGTCTTTTTATTCAAAATGGATTTTCTGGCTTTCTTTTTGTAATTTGTAGTTTATCAATGGTGCTAATTGTTAGATTCTACATTAAAAACAAAGAAACCCTTTCTTTAATGGATTTTGTTTTTATGATTTTTATTTCTGCCTTGGTAATTAGTTTTGAAGGTGGCTTAATTTTTGTATTTGTTTTTAATCAATTTGATTTTAAAGAAACTGTGGAAGTAAACAAAATAACATATATTTTAATACGCCAACAAATTCCTCTTTTGGTTTCTGCATGGCTTTCTAGAATTCCTGTAAATCTTTTAGATAAAACTTTAGCAGTTCTTGCTGGTGGTTACGGGGCAATTGGTCTTGGAAAACTTTTGGGGAATCACTTTCAAAAAAAAGATAATTCTTTACCACAGCAAAAAAATTAATTTTCCTCTAAGTACTCTAAAAGTTGCTGTTTGTTATTTGTGCCAGTTTTGTCGTAAATTCGGCTAAGATAGTTTTCTACACTTCGTTTTGAAATATTCATATTTTCTGCTATTTCATCATTGGTGTATTTTGCAAAAACACAATTTAAAACTTCTTGCTCTCTATTTGTTAGCAAATTTAGTTTTGTTTGTGCATTTATATAAGAAGTAATTAAATTTTGTTGAATAAATTTATCACCTTTTGCAATAGCTTCTAAAGCGCAAAGTATTGTATCACAATCTGAATTTTTGCTAACATATCCACAAGCACCAATTTCTTTGCTTAAGGAATGAGCAATAATTCCACCAGATTCATGGCTGGAATAAACCAAAGTTTTTATATTTAATTCTGGATTTTTAAACATTTTTAAGATTTCAAAACCGTAAAGTTTTTCAGTATTAACACCACTTACCTTAAAAGATAAATCAACAATTGCAATAACGCAGTCTGTTTGTGATGGTTTATAAGATTCAATAAAAGTTTTTACTTCTTCTAAATTTCCAAGTTTTGCCAAAACCTGCCAATCGGAATTGCTTGAAACCCAAGAATTAATGCCTTCTCGTAAAAGTTGATGGTCGTCAATAATGATTATCTTTTTCATAATTTTATTTTAGCATAATTTATAAATTCTGTAATGAGTATAAACACATATAAAAATAGTGCGTTGAACGCACAGGTTTAACAAGATTACAAAAAAGGGAAGAAAATCCTTAGTTTTGCCCTGTAAAACTGCGATATTTTGGTAAATTTTACTAATCAATAAGAAAAAATAATACACATTAAAACTATGTGCGTACAACTCATTAAAAATTGAGTAGTAATTACTCACTACAGCAAGAAAAAAATATGATAGCATTAATGAAGAATAAAAAATTATACTCTTTGGAGGATGTATGAAAAAACTAAAATGGCTTGCCGCATTTTTAATTGTGGCAACATTATTTGGTGGAATCTTGGGATGTAAACAAGAAGTAGCATTTCCAAGCGATGAAGTTGCCCCAGCAGATGTAACAGAATTAACTGCTACAGCAAGTAATGGAAATGCTGTTCTAAATTGGAAAAATCCAGCTGACCCAGACTTTGCAGGTGTGCAAGTTGAAATGAGCCCAGCAGAAGGAACACTTAAAAATGCTATCATGCTTGGAAAAGATGTTGTAAGCCTTGATGTAAGTGGCTTAACAATTGGAAAAGAATACACATTTACAGTAAAAGCATTTGACGAAAGCCTAAATTATTCAGAAGGTGTAACTGCAAAAGCAACAGTAGCAGACACAAGCGATAAAACAGCCCCAGCAGATGTAACAGAATTAA
Source organism: Treponemataceae bacterium (assembly GCA_036307825.1). Classification (GTDB taxonomy): domain Bacteria; phylum Spirochaetota; class Spirochaetia; order Treponematales; family Treponemataceae; genus RGIG9060. Next base: position 48,065 of record JAXJWW010000022.1, read on the forward strand.
CTGTTACAGCAAGTAATGGCAATGCTGTTCTAAGTTGGAAAAATCCAGCTGACCCAGACTTTGCAGGTGTGCAAGTTGAAATGAGCCCAGCAGAAGGAACACTTAAAAATGCTATCATGCTTGGAAAAGAAGTAACAAGCCTTGATGTAAGTGGCTTAACAGTTGGAAAAGAATACACATTTACAGTAAAAGCATTTGATGAAAGCCTAAATTATTCAGAAGGTGTAACTGCAAAAGCAACAGTAGCAGATACAAGCGATAAAGTTGCCCCAGCAGATGTAACAGACTTAACTGCTACAAACAAAGACGCAAGTGTTCTTTTAACCTGGACTGATGCCACAGACGAAGACATTTACGGTTATGAAGTAACATGGAACAATAATGCACCAATTAACAGAAGTGCCGCAATGGAATCAAATTCTATGATGGTAGCCCCAGGTGCAAAAGGTTGTTACATTAGCAACTTAACAAACGGAACAGAATATGCTTTTACAGTAAAATCTGTTGATACAAGCGGAAACAAAAGTGCAGGTGTTACAAAAACAATTACACCAAGCATTATAGAAAAATCTGCTTTGCAAATTGCACTTGAACCAAATACAACAGAAAGAACAAACAAAGATGTTGTAATTACAGTAAATGCAACAACAGATGCTGCAAGTGAAATTAAACAAATTACTTACACAAAAGGAACTGTATCAAAAATTGATACAGTACTTGCAGGAACAAATATTACAGAAACAAAAGAAATTACAGCAACAGAAAATGCTACATTCACAGTTGCTGTAACAGACACAGCAGGACGCCGTGAACTTGCTTTTGTTACAGTGAATAATATTGATAAAACAGCTCCTGCACAAGTTGCAAATGTAATGTCAAGTTATTCAAGAAATAATAACGCAATTAAATTGTCTTGGACAAATCCAGCAGACAAAGACTTTGCAGGAACAGAAATTGTTTATGGCAAAACAGATAGCGAAGAAACAACAACACTAACTTTTGATAAAAATACAACATCAGCAACAATAGAAAACATTGCTGACGACGATAGCGAATACACAATTGCTATTAAAACAAAAGATGACCTTGGAAACCTTAGCGAAGCAAAAACAGAAACAGTAGTTGCAGCTACAGGTGCAAAAATTACAAGTGTAATTCTTGATAAAACTCACTTAGATTCTATTATGATAAATCGCGATATTGAAGTAACAATTAGCGGAAGTAATTTTGACCTTTTATCAAGTCTTTTGGTGCAAGTAACAGATGGCACAACAGCACAAACACCAGTACCAGCAACAATTGATGCTGCAAATAACACAGCTACAGCAACAGTTACAGCTCCTGTGCCAGCAAGTCCTACAAATAATGGAACAACTTACACAGTAAAAGTAATTGTAGATAGCACAACACCAGCAGAAACAACAGCTTCTTTTGTTGTAAGTAACCCAGCTGATGTAACAAAAATTTCTTTAGCAAAAACACAAATACCAGTTGGAACACAAGAAAGTGTAACAGCTACAATAACAGGGACAAACTTTGATATTCGTGGAGTAACAAAAGTAAAATTATTAGATTCAAATAAAGATGAATATACAGAAAGTACAGTTACAGTCCCACTAGAATCAAATACTAGTAAAACAAAATTTACAGCAAAAATCCCATTACCAACAACAGAAGGTGTTTATACAGTTGCAGTATTCTTTGATGATGTAAAAGATACAAATACAACAACACTACAAGTTTACGGAACTCCTATTATTTCTGAAGTTACAATTCCAGTTGCAGGAACAAGTTATGGAGGAAATGCATTACCAGTAACAATTAATGGTAAAAACTTTACAGCTCCAGGTGCTACAGCAAGTGGATTTACAAGTATAGGAGCAACTTTAACTAATGTAACAATTATAAGTGATACAAAAGCAACAGCAGAAGTAGCTTGTCCTTATGCTGTGGGAACAGCAAATGTAACAGTAAGCTATGGTGAATCTAGTGCACCAACAACATTAAAAGTAATAGAATCAGTAGCTTCTTCTTATACAGTAGGTGATATTATCCTAACAAATGGAACAAAAGTGTCTGTAGCAAATGTAGAAACATACACAATTGATGAAAATAATAAACCAATAGGTGTAGTTGCAATGATTTCTGATGTTTACGGAGTTCCAAAGCCAAAAGTAATAGGCTTACAAAAGTCTGCAAGTAGTTTAAAGTGGGCACCAGATGATACAACAGGAAAGAACACATATTTTACTAACATAGTTTGTGAACCAAGTCAAACTGGTACAGGAGCAGCATTAACAGCAACCTTTACAGGCGATACAGACGGAAGTGATAATTGGGCAGAAATTTGTGCTGTAGACCCAGAAGGAACACAAGACCCAGCAACAAATTACCCAATATTTAATTTTGCAAACACTTATGGAGCAACCGCAGGATTAACAGGCACAGATTATGAAAATGGCTGGTATGTACCAAGTATTGCAGAATTATGTGAAGTATATAAAAACAAAGATGTAATACAAACATCATTAACAAAAGCAAATGGATTTAATTTGGGCACAAGTGAGTACTGGAGCAGTTCCCAGTGCAATTACAGTAGCAATTACAGTAGTCAGTACGCGTTCCAAGTGGATTTCTACGACGGCTACGTGAAAGACTACACCAAGAACTACAGTGATAGTGTGTTTGTTCTGCAGGCTTTAACAGCAAAATAGCACCGTAGGTGGTATTTTATTAACTATTAAACTATTTGTTCATAAAGTAGCGTATGCTACTTTATGAACTCGGTGGCGTACGCCACCGAAAAATTTTTTTTATGAAAAGAGGATTAGGGTATGGTAGAATTTTTTTTATCAACAGTTAGGGATATTATAGTAAATCAAAAAAATAAAGAAGAAAAAAAAGATTTTTTATTACGCAGTCTTTTTGCTGAGTGCAAAAAAAACTTAGAAATAATTAAAATTGTAAAAAAAGATAAAATAAATGAAGATTATATAAAAAATGTAAAAACTTTAGGCAAAATCCTAAATAACGAAATTGGGCAATTAGTTTTATTAAATCAAGATGGCATTTTGGATGAAATACACGCAATCCAAGATGATTTAAATTCAAAAGCCGAAATTAATAATAATGCTGAAAATGAAGATGATGATAAATTAGAAAAACCAAAAACCTTAAAACAAGCTATCGATTTTTATGTAAACAAAATCGAAACATTAAAAACATTAGCAAATCTTTCAGATGATGAATTTAATATTTTCCCAAAAATCAGAGTACAAATGCGACTTGAAAATATAGAAAAATATCTTAAAGTTGTAAAAATGACCATTGAAGAAAATTTAAAATATTGCAAAGGCAACTAATTTGTCCCTCTACTACGATTTACCAGTATTCAAAGATGTCTACAAAATGACACTACGCATATTTGAACTTTCATCAAACCAGTGAACAAATACGTCTGGTAAAGACCCGTTCGCTATCCCTCATCTTAAAACCTTGACTCATCCGTTTTTTGAGGTTACAAAAATTGTAACCTCAAAATCCGCATGGCATTTTTCTAAAATAGAATAATCTAAACTCCGTCATTCCGAACTCGATTCGGAATCTTTCTACAATATTTTTATACATTTCAAAACTAAAAATACTCTGCGTACTATTGGCGATTTTAATAAAAAATACTCTGCGTACTATTAGCAATTTTTAAGAAAAATACTCTGCGTACTATTGATTTCTAGAAATTTCTTTTGTAAAATATGATTATGGAAATCAAAAGAAAAATCTATCAAAAATTGCTCAAATGGAAAGAAGAAACCAATGGTACAAAAGCCTTATTTTTAGAAGGTGCAAGGCGCATTGGAAAATCTACAATTGCAAAGAAATTTGCTCAAAATGAATATGACTCCTTTGTTTTAATAGATTTTAATAATGTTTCAAAAAAAATAAAAGACAATTTTGATAATCTAAATAATTTAGATTTGTTTTTTCAAACAATTTCCCTTGAATACAATACTAAACTTTATAATAGAAAATCTGTAATTATTTTTGATGAAATTCAAAAATTTCCTCGTGCAAGAGAAGCTGTAAAATATTTAGTTCAAGACGGAAGGTTCGACATCATTGAAACAGGCTCTCTTATTTCTATAAAAGAAAATGTTCAAAATATTACAATTCCTTCAGAAGAACGAATGTTAAAAATGTATCCAATTGATTTTGAAGAATTTCTTATTGCAAAAAACGAAGAAATTCTGTTGGAATATATTCATGACTGCTACAAAAATAAAGTTCCTTTGGAGCAAAGCCTTCATGCAAAAGCAATGCACATTTTTAGAGAATATATGCTTGTTGGAGGAATGCCCCAAAGTGTTGTTGCCTATTTAGAAAACGCTTTAGATTTTGAAAAAAGTGATATTGAAAAACGAGATATTTTGGAACTTTACAGAAATGATATAAAAAAATCTGCAAAACGATACAATTCCAAAGTTTCTGCAATTTTTGAAAATATTCCAGCATATCTTTCAACTCACGAAAAGAAAATTGTGCTAAGTGAAATTGATAAAAATACAACTTTTGACAAATACGACGAACCTTTATTCTGGCTTGATGATTCTATGATTTGTAACCTTTGTTATAAATGTAATGATCCTTGTGTTGGTTTTGCATTAAACAAAAATGAATCTAGCGTTAAATGTTATATGGGCGATACTGGTCTTTTAGTTAGCCTTGCATTTAGTGAAAATGAAATTGCAAATGAACAGTTATATAAATCAATTATGAATGGAAAACTTTCATTAAATGAAGGAATGTTATATGAAAATGTAATTGCTCAAATGTTAGTTTCAAAAGGAAGAAAACTTTATTTTTATACTCAATATAATTTAGAAAAGCGTCGTAATGATATAGAAATTGATTTTCTTCTTTCAAACGAAAGCAAAACAAATTTTAAAATTTTTCCATTGGAAGTAAAATCTAGCAAAAATTACACAACAACCTCATTAACAAAATTTGCCGAAAAATTTGGAAAGAAAATAGAAAATCAAATTATTGTTCATCCAAAACAATTTAGCTTTGAAAATGGAATAATGAAAATTCCTCCATATATGATTCCTTGTTTATAAGGATCCAAACCCCGTCATTCCGAACTCGATTCGGAATCTTTCTACAATATTTTTATACATTTCAAAACTACAAATACTCTGCGTACTATTAGCAATTTTAATAAAAATTACTCTGCGTACTATTGATTTCTAGAAAACAAATAAAACCACTTAACAGCGTTAACTGTGAACAAAGCCGCGGGGCAATTTTTTTTTGTGTGAAATTATCAAAAATACTTGTTTTTACAGTGAGAATTAGTATAATTATAGTGTATTTTTAATATAAATGAGGTGTAATTATGGCTAATCTAACAATTAGTATTGATGAAAGTGATAAAAAATATATCAGCGAATTTTGCGAACAAATTGGAATTTCAGTTTCTGGCTTATACAATATGTTTACAAAACAAGTTATCAGAGAAGGTAAAATTCCTTTTGAAATAGGAGTTGAGCATCCTAACCGTAAAACAGTTAAAGCTATGAAAGAAGGCGATAAATTAATCAATGATCCAAATGCAAAAAGTTATACATTTGATGAATTTGCGGAGGAAATGAAAAATTGGTAGAAAAAGGACCTATATATCAAATTCGTTGGACAAATCAATATAAAAAAGATGTAAAATTAGCAAAGAAGCGTAATTATAATATTTCCGAATTACTTGAAGTTGTAAAAAAACTTTCTTTTGGCCTTCCATTAGAAGAAAAATACAAAGATCATGCTCTTGAAGGAAATTGGAAAAATCACCGAGAATTACACATTCGTCCAGATTGGCTTTTAATTTATCAAATAAAAGATGATATTTTAATTTTGGAACTATCCCGCACAGGAACTCATTCAGATTTATTTAAAAAATAATTTTGTAGACCTCCCCAAAAATTTATTCTTCTGATTTATAAATCTTCAAAATAGAAGAATAATCGCTAAATATCTAAATATTTCTTCAAAATAGAAGAATTAAAAACTTGACATCTAAAAAGTTCTACACTATCCTTAATTTATGAAACTTACAGAATTTCATACAGATGAACAAATTTTGCAAGAATTAGGAACTAGACTCAAAACTGAACGCATCCGTCAAAAAATGACCCAAGAAACTTTTGCAAAAAATTGTGGAGTTGCTAAAAGTACAGTTGAGCGTTTTGAAAAAGGCGAAAGTGTGCAACTTGCAAATTTATTAAAAATGCTTAGAACTTTGCATCAACTTTCTGGAATTGAACTTCTTTTGCCTATAACAGAACCTTCTCCAATGGAATATCTTTACGCAAAAAATCCAAAAGAGCCAGAACGTTACCGAGAAGTCCGAGAAAAAACTCCAGAATACGGTAATTCTTCCTCTGTAAAAGATACAAAAAATTTTATTTGGGGCGAAGATAAATGAACACAACTGCTGAAGTTAAAATGTGGGGAACTTCAATTGGTGCTGTAACTTTGCCTGAGGGGCAAAAATACGCTTCGTTTGAATACAACCCGTCATTTTTGCAAACAGGAATTCAAGTTTCTCCAATTACAATGCCTTTGGGTTCTGGTGTTTTTCGATTTCCAAACCTTTCTTATGAATCATTTTTCGGGTTGCCAGGATTTTTAGCTGATTCTCTTCCAGATAAGTTTGGAAATCAACTTATAAACGCTTGGCTTTCAAAACAAGGGCGCCTTCCTGAAAGTTTTAATGCAGTAGAAAGACTTTGTTACACAGGAAATCGAGGAATGGGGGCTTTGGAATTTTATCCACTTTTACAAAATCAAAATGACTCAAACGAAGCGTTAAATGTTCAAAATCTTGTGGAATTGGCAAGTCTTGTTTTACAAAATTGCCAAAACTTAAAATCTGTTTTAGATGAATGTGATAAAAAAAACTTAAATCAAGAATTGGCAAAAATCATAAAAATTGGAACTTCTGCAGGAGGGGCAAGGGCAAAGGCTGTAATTGCATTTAATCCTGCAACAAAAGAAGTGCGCTCTGGTCAAGTTCAAACTGAAAAAGGCTTTGAACATTGGCTAATAAAATTTAGTGGCGTTTTTGGCAACAAAGACAAAGAAAAAGATGATGAACTAGATTTTGGTCTTGTGGAATACGCTTATTACCTTATGGCAAAATCGGCAGGTATTGATATGAGCCAATGTTATCTTTTAGATGATGGCAAAAATCAGCACTTTATGACAAAACGCTTTGACCGTACAACAGACGGCAAAAAACTTCATATGCAAACTTTAGCAGGGCTTTGTCATTTTGATTTTAATCAAGCTGCAAGTAATAGCTATGAACAAGTTTTTTCTGTAATGAATCGCTTAGAATTATGTTATCCAGAAAAATTGGATTTTTTTAAACGAATGATTTTTAATGTAATGGTTTGTAATTGCGACGACCATGTAAAAAATGTTTCTTTCTTAATGGATAAAACTGGTAAATGGAAACTTGCTCCTTTTTATGATGTTTGTTTTTCCTACAATCCAGCAGGAAAGTGGACAAGTCGTCATCAAATGACCATAAACGGAAAAACTAGCAACTTTACAATAGAGGATTTTAATCAATGTGCAAAAATTGCCAGTTTACGAAAAAAAGATGTAGCAGATGCAATCTTTCAAGTTAAAAGTGCAGCTTCAAAATGGCAAATCTTTGCAGAACAAGTTGGCGTCAGACCAGAAATGTCTAGTGCAATAGAAAATTATTTTGTAAAATATATTTAACATAAAAATTATTATGTAAATTAAACTTGACAACTGCAAAATTCAATGCTAATCTATAATCATGAAAGATTCCATAAAAGCCTTGCGGGAAAAACACAATTATTCTCAAAGTTATTTGGCAACTTATCTTCAAGTTTCTAGGCAAATGTACATCAAATATGAATCTGGTGAAGTTGAGCCTCCTGTAAAAGTTGTGGTTGCTTTGGCAAAATTATATTCAGTTTCTTATTCTCAAATTATTGATGATGAGTTTTCCCCTAATAAAGAAAAAGTTTCTTACAAAATTCACCAAGATTCAGAAAGTGAAGTTGCATCTCCTATTGTTTCTTACGGTTTTTCTTCTAAAAAGCCAAAAACACAACTTGCTTTAGTTACTACTGCTTTAGAAAATCTTTCAGAAGAAGCTCTTATTTCTGTTGGGGCTTTTATAAAAATGTTACAAGCCGAGCAAATTATCCCAAAACAACCTAGTTCAAAATCAAAAAAAGCCTTCTTTGACTTAGCAGGAAAAATTTCTCTTGATTCCGACTCTGTAACTGAATTTAGAGAGGCAAGTTTAATATGATTTTGGTAGATACAAACATACTGATTGATTTTTTGAAAAATCCCACTAAAGAAAAGGAATCAATTTTTCAAGAAAATGAAATTGCAATTTGTGGAGTGATTTTTACAGAACTTTTGCGAGGTAGCAAAAATCCAAAAGAAAGCGAAAAACTAAAAACTGCCCTAGAATGTTTTGAATATCTTAGCTTTGAAAAACAAGACTGGCTAGAAGTTGCTTGCATTTTTGCAAAACTGAAAAAATCCGGATTAACAATTCCCTTTCAAGATGGAATAATTGCCTATCTTGCAATAAAAAACGATTGTCAGTTGTGGACTTTAGATAATCATTTTAAATTGATAAAAACAGTGGTTCCCGTGTTAAAACTTTTTTAATCTATTTTTGTATTAGTCTAATCTCCAAATCACAGAAAAGTCGTTAGACTTTTCGAATCCGTGTGACATTTTTTATATCAAACTAAATGTCAGTATCTCGCCTTGCAATTATCCCCCTATGTTTTATCTCTCCCAAATCCAGAAAAGTCGTTAGACTTTTCGAATCCGTGTGACAAATCCCATAAAACATAAGCACTTTTCAAAAATCCCTCGTCAACCCTTGCTTTTTTTCTGTTTTTCCTATAAACTTACAGAAGATTTCGGAACTGCCGGAGTTATGAGGAGGTGAAATTTTATGGCAACAATCTTGGTTGACGACTCAGAAAACCTTGAAAAAGCAATCAAACGCTTTAAACGCATGGTTGAAAAAGAAGGTATTGTTCGTGAATTCAAAAAACGTGAATACTATGTAAAACCTTCTGCAATTAATCACCAAAAGAAAGTAACTCTTGAACGCAAACTTTTGAACAAAAAACGCAAGTCTGATAAAAAAGAGTACTAAGATTTAATTCTTATTTTGACTGATTATTACAAGCTGAAAATCTAGTTTTAGGTTTTCAGCTTTTTTTTATTTTTTGATATTCCCAAGAATAGTTTCAATATCTTTCTTTAAAAATTGATACAAATCTTCTTTTAATTTTACATAAAGATTTTCAATAATGTTTTGAGAAATTTCTGTATTATTATTGTCTTTTAAATTTTCAGTTTTTTCCTGCTTTTGAAAAAGTTGAAAGGCTTCAATATCCAAACATTGACATATTTTTTCAATTGTATCAGGTGAAGGAAAATACTTTCCGTTTTCAATACTGTTGATGTAGTTATAACTCTTTCCAATTTCTAGAGCTAAATCAATTTGTCTTAAGCCTTTTTGTTTTCTAAATATTTTTAAATTAGTTATAAACAATTGTTGTAGATTACCCATACATTGAAATTATCTTAATTTTTAAATCATTATACATTTATTTTAGCGATATTTTTCTATTATTTGTTTGACAAAACATCTTTTATAGATGTATCATATACATTGAAATCAGTTTATTTATAACAAAAAATTATAAAATATATCTAATTTGGATGTATTTTATATATAGATGGGGGGGGTACTCGTTACCTTTCTCCATATTTTTTAACTTGGTTTTCATAAATATATTTGGAGGTAGAAGTATGAAACTAGGAAAAATTTTGGGAGTATTGCTTGTTTTAGTAGCAATGTTTGTATTTGTAGGTTGTGGCGATAAAGAGCAGGGGGAAACTCCAGTTGATATTGATTGGAGCACTGGTGCCTTTTATGTTGAAGGGTATGGCTACGATTGGCAAGAATCTGGACCTTATACTGTGTATGAAGGAGATTCTTTTCGTGTAGAGTTTAATGCAAATGGTATTTGGGGTAGTAATACTAAATTTGAATTGCACGAAAAGACTTTAGGCGTTGTGGATAGTGATATAAATGGGTGGGTTGAATATAAGGTTGATACAAATTTTACAGATTTAAATGCTGGTGAAACTAAAGAATTTGAATTTTGGGCAACAGCAGCTGGATTTACTTCTGAAAAAGTAAAAGTTACTGTAAAAGATAGAGAACCTTTAATTTTAGCTGGGGATACTCTTCTTGGTTTCTCAGGCGAAGTAAAAATAAATGAATATGTATATGATTTTAATTTGATCTCTCATGATAAAAATACTGTGAAGTTTACAAAAGATACAAATATTAAACAATTTACTCGTCTTAAAGGTGAAGAAACTTTTGTGGAAAAAACAATTACTGGTATTTATCCTTCTAAAGAATTAGGAGGAATTTATTATGCTAATTGTAATGTAACTGTTTCTTTTGAGATTCCTAAAGAAAATGTAAAT
>JAXJWW010000023.1:0-1889 GCA_036307825.1 Treponemataceae bacterium
ATTCTTGCTATTGCACAAGGTTCTTCAGAACGCTCAATTTCTGCTGTTATTTCTGCTGATGATGGTGATACAGCGGTAAAAGTTGCTCACATGTTCTTCTTTAACACAGCACAAACAATCGAAGTTTTTGCCTTTGGAGCTGGAACTATCGGTGGTTGTATGCTTGACCAAATTCGTGACCAACAAAAAGATCTTCTTGCTCAAGGAATCGATATTAAAGTTATGGCTATTGCAAATATCGATGGAATGATTATGGATGCAAATGGTCTTGATTTAACAGATTGGCGTGGAGATGTGGCAGAAAAAGGTAAGTTAACAAATCTTGATGAAATTATTCAGTTTGTAAAAGATGAAAAACCTCTAAATCCAATTTTTGTTGACTGTACAGCTTCTTACGATTTACCAAATCGTTATCTTGATATTTTGGAAGCAGGAATGCATATTGCAACTCCAAATAAACGAGCAAATTCTATGTCTATGGATTTTTATCATCAGCTTAGAAAAACTGCAAACAGAATGCATCGCCGTTTCTTGTACGAAACAAACGTAGGTGCAGGTCTTCCAATTATTGATACTTTGCAAAACTTGTTTAAATCAGGTGATAAACTTACAGGTTTCTACGGAATTATGTCAGGTTCACTTTCATATATCTTTGGTCGTTTGGATGAAGGAGTTTCTTTCAGCCGTGCTGTTATCGAAGCTCGTGAAAAACGCTACACAGAACCAGATCCTCGTGATGACTTAGCCGGATTAGATGTTGCTCGTAAAGCATTGATTATTGCTCGTGAAGCAGGAATTTCTTTGGAACTTGAAGATATTACAATGCACAATGTTTTCCCTGATGGTTTTGATTCAACTGGTTCAATCGAAGAATTCCTTAATAAACTTCCTCAAGTTGATGATTACTTTGCTAATAAAGTTAGTGAACTTAAAAAACAAGGTAAAGTTCTTAGAATGGCAGCTTCTATCGAAAATGGAAAAGTTAGCGTTGGTATGATTGAAGTTGACGAAAATAATCCATTGTATGGAATCCGTGGTGGAGAAAATGCATTTGTATTCCATACTGCTCGTTACACACCAATCCCAATGACAATTCGTGGTTACGGCGCTGGTGCTGGAGTTACAGCAGCTGGTGTTTTTGGTGATATTCTTAGAACTGTTTCTTGGAATCCAGATAAATTATAATCAACTTGTTCATATTTTAAGGAAACTAGAATGGTTATTGTTTTAGAAAAAAATATATCAGACTCAGATAAAAATGAACTTAAATCTTTTCTAGAAAAAAATAATTTCAAAGTAAATGAAATTACAGGGGAAGAAGAAACAATTCTTGGCGCAGTAGGAAAAATGGGAATCGACCCTCGAGAAGTTGAAATTCTTCCTGGTGTTGACAGAGTTATTCCAATTTCTAAACCTTATAAGATGGCTAGTAGAGAATATAAAAAAGACAATTCTATTGTAGAAATTCCAAATAATCGCGGTCAAATTATTCGAATCGGTGGCTCTCGTCTTGTATCAATTGCAGGACCTTGTGCCGTTGAAAGTCGCGAACAGATGATGAGTGTTGCAAAAAAAGTTGCCGCCAGTGGTGCAGTTATGCTTCGTGGTGGTGCTTACAAACCAAGAACAAGTCCTTACGCTTTTCAGGGCTTAGCTGAAGAAGGTTTGCAATATCTAAAAGAAGCAGGGGACGCTTACGGTTTGCCAGTTGTAACTGAATGTGTTTCAGCAGATCATCTTGATGCAATGATTAAATATAAGATTGACTGTTTGCAAATTGGTGCAAGAAATATGCAGAACTTTGAACTTCTAAAAAAAGTTGGTGCTGTAAATATTCCTGTAATTTTAAAGCGAGGAATTTCTGCAACAATTGAAGAATGGCTTATGGC
>JAXJWW010000024.1:0-18289 GCA_036307825.1 Treponemataceae bacterium
CATTGAAGCCTGGTATAACCGTGAACGAATTCATTCTTGTTTGAATTACAAAACTCCGGATGAAGTACATTCAGAAGATGAAGAATCGTTCGCTGCTTAATACTCGCATTTTTTGTGTCTACTTTATTGACTTAAGTTCATAGACTAAAATATTTTTGTTATTTTTATTAAATTATATAAACTAAATTTTGAATTTAAAACACTTTTTAGCCAAGCCTCTAAAAAAGTCGTCATATTTTTCCATTATTTCTTCAAGTTGTTTTTCTAGTTCATCAGGATCCATTCCTTTATCAAGAGAATCAATAATTCCTTCACACTCACCTTTTTCTTCGTTATCTTCGTTTTCTTCGTTGGAAAATGTCCATTCGATTTCAAACTGAGGTGAAAATCGATTTAGTTTCATTTTGAGAATATCTTTTGTTCCCAAATTACAATGATCCCAAAGACTATGATTTGTGTAACACAAGTGATAATTACAATATGGTTTATCCCAGAAAAATTCCAACCAGTTATCAGAATAAACTTCTTTTTTAACACTATCAGAAGAACCCATTGTATAAGAATAAATTGACATCATATCATTTACATATTTTGAAAACATTGCATCCTTCTTTGTAATTATTCCCAAAGGATGAGAAAATTTGTAATTTAATTTTTGGTCAAAATATAAATCCTCTGAATTTGAAAAATTATTTTTTGTAAAAAGTTCTAATTCTGATTTTATTTTTTTACCAGTAGAATTTATTTCAAATTCATAATCTAACATTTTGCGAGCAATTTTTAAGATTTTATTTTTTTCAAACCAAAAAAGTTTTCGACGAAGATTTTTTCCTTCGTAATAATTTTTATAATGTAAATATTCATCAGGATTTTTATTTATCTGTTTTTCTGGCAAGTGATATTTTGTAATCACTAAATTAATTGTGAAATAAAAATTATTTTCATTTGCGTTTTTAAAAATTTCCAAAGGAATGAAATTACAATTTCTATCAATCTTTTTATTTTTTGGATAAATGAAGTCATGAGTTGCACGACAAATATATCGATGAACATAATCCAAGTCACCTTTGTTGTGATTTTTCCAAAAGTCTAAATCATTTACTTTATTTGGAATTGACTTTTCATCAAAAATTATTTTCCAATCACAAGTTGCACCATCGTAATTTTCGTTTCCTTCAACCTTGATAGAATCTTCAAGATAAAATCCAATTTCGCCAATAATTTTATATCCTTTGTAATATGATTTTCCTTCTTTTATATATGAATCAATTTGTTCTTTTAACAAAGTCATTTTGTCATGAAGTTCAACCATCAAATTACAAAGTGAATTATTATTTCCCAGAACTTTATCAATTTTATTTATCGAACAATATGAATTATCGTTTGCTAAATGAAAGTTATAATCTTTAGTATCGAACATTTTGAAAATTTCATTTGCGCGCTTTTCATTTTTCTCAAATCCATTTTTTCCAGTTAAATACAAAGGAATAAGAATTTCTGCAGATTTTTCTAAGCCAGATTCTAAAGAGTCTTCTAATAAAGAAATCACTTTATTTTTATCACTTGAATTATCATTTTTTATTTTAGAAAGTTCACGAATTGCATAAACAATTTTTGCTTCTGGATTATTTTGTAAAAAAGATTTTTCTAGCCAGTAATCAGCTTTCTGTTTTGATAAATTTCGTGCTAAATTATAAATGTAATTTTTTTTAACAGATGAAAATTTTATTTCACAATCTTCTTTGTACAATTTATCAAATTCATCTTTTATTTTTGAGTCGTGATTTATTTTATTTTTGCGATATTCAATTTTTGCTTCTTTAATAAAATTTTCTAAGACATACACTCCAGAGGATAAAAATGAATACATTGCAAACTGAATATCAGAATTGTGACTTATTTTTTCAGCTTCTAACATTTCCTCGTAAGTAAAACATTGTAGATTTTCAATATCGATACCATCAACAAAACAAGATTTTTTGTAACAAGGTCCACGAAGATTTTTGCGCTTGAATTTCATATATACTCCTCCACCAAATTTGAAAATATCTTTATAAATATAAGAAACGAAAAAAATTAAAAGTTGATAAAAAAATTTTCTAATTATCAACTAATTTTTCTTAATAATAATACTGCTACTCTCTCATTTAGTGATAGACTTAAACAATATATTGTGATAAAATATAAATATTAAAGATTTTTTTCAGGAGATATTGTATGGCAGAGAAAAGACAGAAAATTACCCACTTAATGTTGGAAAGACTTATCAATATTCACAAAGAAATTCGTGATGGAAACTATCCCAATACTACAGAATTAGCAAAAAAATTTAATGACGGAAAAGGAATTTCTACAATCAGCCGTGATATTGAATTTTTGCGTGACAGATTTTATGCTCCAATTGAATACGACTACATCCGAAAAGGATATTATTACACAGAAAAATTTGAAATGCCAATTAACAATATTTCTTCTGATAAATTACAAACACTTTTTGCAGCAAAACATCTTTTAGCACATTTTGAAGATTCTCCGATTTATGTTGAAATTAGCAACATCATCGATTTTTTAACTGACACAACAATTAAGGAAGACAGTGAATTTTTAAGTAGAATTGCCCTGCCCCCAATTCCTAAATTTATTGTTGATAAAGAAATTCTTAATAAAGTTTATGAAGCCTTAAAAAATAATTTCATAATTGAATTTGATTATCAAGGAAGAAGGAGAGCTGAAAATACACACAGAAAAGTTCATCCTTATCAATTAGTTTTAGATGACGGAAAATATTATTTATACGGATATTCTGAAGAACGAGAAGCTGTAAGAATTTTTTCACTTGGTAGAATTGAAAATTTAACTATTACAGAAAAAACATTTAAACTTCCAAAAAAATTTGAATTTTCAAATAAATGTGGCAACGGTCGATTTGGAACTTTTATCTCAGAAAATACTGATAAATACAAAATCGAATTTTACGACTTTTCTCGCCCAATGGTAAAATCTAGTATCTGGGCAGACGACCAAGTTTTAGAAGATGACGATAAACGAAATTGTACAACAATAACTTTTACCTCCACTCAAACTGTTAAAGTTGAAGAATGGGTTTTATCCCAGGGAATGTACGCAAAACCACTTGAACCAGAATGGTTGGTGAATGCTTGGAAAGCACATATTAAAAATATGTGCAAGATGGCGGGGGTAAAATCTTGACAAATTTGAAATTCAACTTCACAATATTTGAAGTTTGATTTATAGAGATGTAGGTCAAACTGAGTTTGATTTTTTTTTATTGTATGAAATGGTTGTAAAATGATAGAAGTAAAAAACTCTGTTAATCCAAAATCAGATGCTACATCTTGAACAAAAAAACTTTATGAGCAATTTTTACAACAAGGTAAAATTCCACAAGAATTATCACCTTTATCTTTTTATATAGTAAGCAATACGAGTGCAAATTATCCTCTAAAAATCTCAACAAAAAATGAAGAGATTGAAGTAAATGTTATCAATGCAAAGGAAATTGCTGAGAAGTGTTGTTAAGTGGGGTTAACGAAAGGAGAATGCCCCACTTAAACTATTTACTATTTTTTTTGTGTATCTTATGCTACTGTTCCTGAACTGTTTTTGCGTTTTCTATTATAGGTAGCAAATCTGTTAATTTATTAGATTCTTCTGTAGAAATTGCTATTTCTTTTAAAAGATATGATTCCAATGGTAAGAAACTATCATCACTAGACTCAACAAATTCAATATTTTCATATACATTACCCAAAATCATTCTAACAAAATTTTCACCTAAAGAAACTAAAGATTCTTCTAAAAACGACCAGTTTTCCATATTTTTTAATGATGTTTGATATTCAGAATCATATTTAGATTCATATGCAGCAGCATTCCTTAATGCTTCATCGTTATTATTTACAGTAGTTCTAATTAAATTATTGTTTTTATCATAATCATTGCGTCTTATTTCTTTTATATGGTTAATTTTCTCAACTTGTTCAAAACCGATGAAAGAAGGAATAATCCCTGATACTTGAATTTTGTTATCGTCAATCTTCTTTACTTTTATTGAATTAAACTTTATTCCAAATTTAGGATCAATATCGTAAGTATTTACAACAAGTACCTTATCATCAAAACTTGAAGCTTTTAAACCTAATCCTTTATTTAAATCAGAAAGAGATTCATACCAAACTTTAGTCTGTTTCATTTTTGTTTTAATTAATGCAACTTCAGCAATTTTTTGAAATTGCATTGCTGATACTTGAGAAGCTTTTAGCAAACTTATCTCTTTATTTAAATTTCCCAATTTTAATTCTTGTTCAAGAATTTTATTTTCTTTTTCTAAGTTTGCTTTTTTTAGAGATTCATTTTCAATTTGTGTAACAAGAGTCTTCAATTCTAATTTTTTTTCTGAAATAGCAACTTCTTCGGCTTTTTTTCAACCAAATAATTTACTGTTGAAATAAGTGGTATTGTAAAAATAATTCCAGCACTAGCTGCAAGTATAATAGATAAAATCGCAAAATCTTTTAATTTCCAAATTATAAATCCTATCATAACTATTAATCCAGCAATAAGAACCCCTACCAAAAGCCAAGATGCACTTTGGCTAATCCAATTAATAAATGAAATCCACATAAAAAATTTTTACCTCCTACGATTATTACTCTGATTTATTATTTAATCTTTCTGATTGTTTTTCTTGTATTTTATTTTGAATACCAGAAGAAATAAGATCTATTTCACTAGAGAAATATGAACCTACAGATTCTAATAATCCACCAGTACTTGTTGAAAATGTTTCTGTTTTACAATCAGATTCGTTCATGTGAACTATAGTTAAACCTTTTTCATTTGTATTAAATAATTTCTCGTATCTGATATTTTTTTACCCTTAAAAACTATTTTATAACTATTTACATCTGAATAAGTTTTTTTAGAATCAAAATTCTCAAATAGGATATTATCATCTTTTATATTTTTTTGAGATGAAATTATTAATCCATTTGAAGTATAAAGAGTAACCTCATCTAATTTGTCTAAATTTGTATAATTTACAACAACAGACCGATATTTTTTACCTCTGGCATTTTGTACTTTTTCTTCAATACTACTGCCACAAGAAGTAATAAAAAAACAAACTGTAAACAACCCTAAAATAAAAATAATTCGATTTTTCATATTAACCAACCTAACTATATCATCATGTGACAGAGTCAAGATTTTCTACCAAAATACTTCACACACCTACAATGCTGGAGAATGTTTTCCTTTCCCAGAGCCTTGTGGATGGCGTGTACAAGTTGTACCACACAAAGTTTTTAAATTTGGAAACTTTAATCCACAATATTTGCAAATATATTGAGATTTTTCTGAGCCTTCATATAGTTTATGTTTACCTTTGTTGCAACCTAAAGGATGATAATAACAGGCAGTTCCCGTTAAAGCTGCCATTGAAATAAATTTTGTACCACAATATTCACAATAAAACGATGCCATATAAAGCCTTCTTATCCTTTAGAGTTATTACATTATACCATCTATAGAAACATACTGTCAAATTGTTTTTTAACTAAATATATCTATTCTCATAGAATAATTTATATACATAATCTCTAAGTTTTTGGATAGAGATAGAAATACTTCACAAGTTTTTTTCTTCGGATTTTTCCATTGCATCAAGATACTTTATGGCAGGCTCATATTTTTCTTGTGCCAATTTTCTCATCTTATCAATAGCATCTTTATTTTTAGGATCAATTGACAGTATCTTTTCAAATTTATTAAAGTCACTTTCTTGTTCTTGTTGTTTAGCAAGATTTTCCTTTTTTATTCTTTCTATAATTGATTTTTCTTTATCGTTTAAATATGCAACTTTTTCCTTTTCTCTTTTTGCTTCCAATTTATTTAATTCATCTTCTATTTTGATAGAATAATTTTCTTGAATTTCTTTTATTTTGATGGAAGATTTTTTTTGGATTTCTTCTATCAAAATAGATTCATTTTCTCGTATTTTATTTATTTCTTCTTTACAATTTTTATTTAATTCATTTTTTCGGTTTTCCTTGTTTCGTTTTGTTTCGTTATCAAATAATTTTGCTTCTTTTATTATTTCTTTGCTAAAAGTATTAACAGATGGTTCTTCTGATTCCTCTATTCCATAGCCTGTTTCTTCGATTCTGTTTTCATCAAAAATTTCTTTTTCCATAGTATTTTCCTCTAAATATAATTATTGTTATAATTAAGATCTAACATCCTTGCTAAAACATTGTTCCAATAAATAATTTCTTTTCTGCTATTTTCATAATAATTTTTTTCAAAAGAAGTTTGGTTGATTTTATCGATATGTTCTTCACTTCCTTTTGCATTCAATATACAATCTGAATTGAGTTCTTCCATTGCACATTTAAGCATTTTTTGAAAAGTTGAAATAGAATTTTCACTATCAAAACTATTTCTAAGTGAAATTTCCTTTTTCGTATTTGTTTCTAAACCAAAAATACGCGACACACAGTAATCAATCCATACTTCGTTCTTTTTTTCTTCCCAATTTATTGATGATATTGAACTTATTGATTCTATTGGCATTATTGGTGTCATCTCTTAGTCCTTAAAATAAGTTTCATTCAAAAATTCTACACCATCGACTCTATCATCCTGCGACAGAGTCAAGATTTTTTACAAATTTTTTTTACATCCACAAGCATCACTTAACCAAATTGGTTGTCCTTTTAGAACGCAACTTGTTGCAATCTTTTCTGCAAAATCTGCGGTGAGTTTTTCTTCACATAGTTTAAACCAAAGCATTTTAAAAATTTCAACACCGTCTTCTTCTAAGATGTCTTTTGAACTTGAACCAATATAGTTTCTATTGTAGATATAATTATTCATTAATAAACACCTCCTAAAAGATTTTACTCATCACACTCTTTCAAAACTGTTTTAATTTCTTCACAATCTGAATCAATTTCCAATGCTTTGGTAAGTAATTCTTTTGCCTTAAGTTTATCAACTTCTGTTCCAATACCCCTCAGATAGCAATAACCAATATTTGACAATATAATTGAATTATTTGAATTTATTTCAACAGCTTTTTTATAACAGTTAAAAGCTTCTGTTTCATCCTTTTCTGTTCCTATTCCATTTAAATGGCAATCACCTAGATTAGTCCATGCAACATAATTTTCAGGATTTATTTCAATGGCTTTTTTATAACAATTAAAAACTTCTTCTTCATTTTTTTCTGTTCCTTTTCCATTAAAATAACACCATCCTAGATTAGTCAATGCAACAGAATTATTTGGATCTATTTCAACTGATTTTTTAAAACACTTAAATGCTTCTGTTTCATCCTTTTCTGTTCCTTTTCCATTTTGATAACACCCCCCTAGATTAGTCCATGCATAAGAATGATTTGGATCTATTTTAATGGATTTTTTAAAACACTTAAATGCTTCTGTTTCATCCTTTTCTGTTCCTTTTCCATTAAAATAACACCACCCTAGATTATTCCATGCATCAGAATTATTTGGATCTATTTCAACTGATTTTTTAAAACACTTAAATGCTTCTGTTTCATCCTTTTCTGTTCCTTTTCCATTTTCATGACAATAACCAAGTTTATTCCATGCATAAGAATGATTTGGATCTATTTCAACAACTTTTTTATAACAGTTAAAAGCTCCTGTTGCATCATTTTCTGTTCCTTTTCCATTTTCATGACAATAACCAAGTTTATTCCATGCATAAGAATTATTTGGATCTATTTCAACAGCTCTTTTATAACAGTTAAAAGCTTCTGTTGCATTCTTTTCTGTTCCAATACCCCTCAGATAGCAATAACCAATATTTGACAATATAATTGAATTATTTGGATCTATTTCAACAGCTTTTTTATAACACTTAAAAGCTTCTGTTTCATCCTTTTTTGTTCCTTTTCCATTTTCATGACAATAACCAAGATTATTCCATGCATAAGAATCTGTTGGATCTATTTCAACTGCTTTTTTGTAACAATTAAGTGCTTCACTTTCGTTCTTTTTTGTTCCAATACCATCTTGATAAAAAGAACCAAGTAGCCTCCATACAACAGGAGTGTTAGGTTCTAACTTAATATATTTTTTGTAACAGTCAAAAGCTTTTTTTGGATTTTTTTCTGTTCCGATTCCATGTTCATAACAAACACCTATAAAACACCATTTAAAAGCAAATGAATCTTCAATTTTTACAGCCTTTGAAAAATATTCAAAACATTTATTTTTATTAATTTTTGTACCTATACCAACCTTAAAACAAATACCTATACAAGTTAACAATACTGAATCATTGGGATTATTTTTTTCACAACGTTTACAATAATCAAAGGCTTCTTTTTTATCAGTTTTAACATAATAATAAAAAGTATCTTCGTTAAACTTTGCAACTAAAATTTCATTTTTTTTACTTAAGTCGTTTGACTTTTGTTGATTTTTAGAAATAGAAGAATAATTATGAGAGTTATTGCCACACATCCAATTTGGAACAGAATTATATTCCTTAGAAAAAGATATAAAATCATTTAAATCATTTGACCAAATAGTTTCATTATTCATAAAATTTTCATCCATCAAAAAGTTTGTATTGAAAGAATAATATATTCAATCTGTCATTAAGTGATAGAGTAAAAATTTTATTTATCAAAATTTTTTTTTATTACTTTGTTTGTAATTCATGTTGGTTCTTTACTATTTTGATACTATAATCATCAGGGAATTAACAATTCTTATTGATAAAAATTTCGGAGAATAAAATGCCCCAAAATCAAGAACTTCAAATGTCACCAATCGGAACAAATCTTCCAGAAAATGAAGATGCCATAAAATTACTTTATTATTTAAAGAAAATTTTTGAAAACTGTGAGAAAAGAGTAGTAAATAATCATGACTACAAAACTCTTTTTAAATACTTAGATTTTTTCTTGGAGAATGAACAAGAAAGATATTAATGGATAGAATAACCGATACAATTGTTGATTGTGTGAAAGACTGGTTTAATTAAGCCTCGCCATTTCCACCGTCTTCTCCTTTATTTTAGCTTAAATTTTTTCTTTAATTTTTTTATGTATTTGAACATTGAACGAGGACAATACCATTTTGCAATTATCTGCATATATTTTGGAACGCCGTAATATGCTTCTGCAATTGCACCGATAGTATCGCTATCTCCACCAATACTGATAGCATTTCTAATAGCGTCTACAAAATTTTCCGATTCAAGAAAACATACAATAGACTGAGGAACAGAACCTTAACAAGTACTGGACCATTTATAATTTTCTTGTAAATCCTTAAGTTTAAAATTCAAATTGTAATAGTGGTTATTTACATAATCATAGATTTCTTTTTTTGATTTGCCATTTCTTGCTAGCCAGACACAAACTGCAATTGCCTCTGCCCCTTTTAATCCTTCAGGATGATTATAAGTAATTTCTGTAACCATTCTTGAAAGTTTTTTGCATTCATACAAATCTTTTGCAATATAACCTACAGGACTTACTCACATACCAGCACCATTACCGTAACTATTGTAAGGTTGTGGATTATCGCTGTATATCCATTTGAAGAATAAAATTCTGACACAGAATTAGCACTTCATTCATGTATTTCTGGAAATTCAAATTTATTATTTTATTTAGGAAGTCTTCCATCTTTAAATTCATAATCTAATCCTTTTTAGATTTTTTTAGTAGCATTCTATTTAAAACATGAATGTCTTCAAAATTTATTCTACAAAAACAACATCATTTAAAATATAGTTGAATGTTTGTGCAGAACTAAAACTATTTTCTATGTAAGGTGTATTCAAGTCTATAATATCATTAGGATTGTTCGGATTTACTCCGATATAATTTCCATAAAAAACATCAATTTTATTTTTATTCAAAAGTTTTATTGTTTCTTCTACTTTTTCTTTTGTTCCCGGTGCAATTGAAATTTCATTCATTTCTAGCATTTGAACCCAATTTTTGTCAAAGCCTGCTGTTGCGTCATTTCCAAAAAAAGTTGCATCAATTGTTTTGCTAAATTCTTTATTATTATAAACTGCATCAACTGCACTTAAAATATATGGTTCCCAGTTGATTTTGGAACCACACAAATAAGTTGTTGGAGCAAAGGTTGCCATACTTTGATTGTAACTTACAAGATAAACTGTTTTAGATTTTTTTGCTTCTTCGCATGCAATAGCAGGTCCTACTGTGTCGGAATGTTGTGAAATTATTACACAATCTTTTTGTATAAGTTCTTCTGTGATTTTTTTCTCTGTATTGTAATCTGTCCAAGAATTTGTATATTTTACAATCATCGTTGCTTCAGGAACAATTGATCTTATTCCCAAAATGAATGCGGTGTAACCGGAAATTACTTCTGGAAGAGGAAATGCACCAACATAACCGATTTTTGCTTGTTCTTTTGTAATCTTATTTTGGTTAATAAGTTCTTGGAGTTTTAATCCTGCAATTACGCCAGAAACATAACGACCTTCAAATATTTTTCCCATAAAAGTATGATAATTTTTTAAAATAGGTTCTTCGTTTGCGTTAGAACAGGTTGCCTGACAAAATTGAATATGTGGATTTTTTTCTGCCACTTTTTTTACAGTTTCGCCAAACCCATAACTTGTACTAAAAATAATATCGCAATTTTCTGAAACAAGTTCCATAAGAATAGATTCACAATTTGATTCAGGAACATTTTGCTTTGAAATAATTTGAATGGTTGCTCCGTATTTATTAATTAAACTTTTTTCTGTTTTTATAAAATTTCCTGTGTAAGATGTACTGGAATCACCAACGTATAAAAATCCTACTTTAAGAAGTTTGGAAGTATCATCCCTAAAAAAAATTATTTGAATAGAAGAAATGAAAATAATTAAAAAAATGGAAGTAAGAATTGTAATTAAATAATTTTTTTTCATTTATATTAATTCTCCAGCAATATCAGTTTTTGTATTATAAATCTGTTCCACATCAATAGTTTTGTTATCGATTAGTTTTAGGAAAATTTCTACAAGGTTTGGATCAAATTGACTTCCACTACATTTTTTAATTTCTTCCAAAACAAAATCTAAATCCAATTGCTTTCTGTAAACACGATTTGCTGTCATGGCATCAAAAGCATCTGCAAGGGCAATAATTCTTGCATTTAGAGGGATTTCTTCACCTTTTAATCCATGTGCATATCCTTTTCCGTCATAACGTTCATGGTGATATAAAGCACCTTCTGCAACATTTTCTAAAAGTGTAAAGTGTCTTAAAATTTCAGCTCCTTTTGTAACGTGAGTTTTCATTACAAAATATTCTTCATCAGTTAGACGGGATGGTTTATTCAAAATACTGTCCGGAATACCAATTTTACCAATATCATGAAGAAGAGCTGTTCTTAACAAACTGTCTAATTGATTTTCTGTGAAATTTAGTTCTTTTGCAATTAAAACAGAATATTCTGCAACACGAGCTGAATGGTGACTTGTATTTTCATCACGGGCGTCTACAGCTTGTGCAATGGTTAAAATTGTTTCATTACCCATTTCAACTTGCTTTTTGGCAAATTCCAATTCTCTCTTTTGATTTTCAATTGTTTTTTGAATTTGTGTTCTAAAAAACAACCAAGTAAGATAAATAATTGTAATTGAAAAAACTAGGATGAAATATAAAATAAACCACCAGTTTTCATAAAATTCTCTTTCTTTAAAAATTGGATATTGGCTTTCTGCGATAACTTTGTTTCCTTTGTTATCTAAAACTGCTAAGTGGAATGTGTAATTTCCAGCAGGAAGGTTTGTGTAAGTAATTGTAGAAAGTTCACTTTGTAACATGACTTTTGGGTTGTTTTCAAAACCTTCCAACCAAATTTTTACATAGGGATCATTTAATGAAAAATTTATCAACTCAGGTACAATTTCCACTCTGTGAGTATTTCTTGGTAAATAAGTAACTTCGCCACGTTCTACAGGATAAATTTTATCATCTGCAGTGATGGATTTTAACATTGAGCGATAGGAATGTGTTGAATAATCATAATTATCAATATTTAAGCAAACAACATTTGTATCTGTAGAAATATACAAATTTTTATTTTCATCAAGATAATTCCAAGCGTTTGCTGTGATAGAATGAGTTAATCCATTTTTTGAGTTAAGCAATTCATAATCAATTTTTTGTTTGTTTAGCAATTTTTCTTTTTCTGTAACAAAAATTCCTGCAGATGAAAGAACAAAAATCATTCCATTTTCAGAAATTACAACGTCGTAGTTATTGTTATAAGGAAAATTATTTAGAACTGTAATTTTTTCATTTGAAAGATAACACAAGCTGTTACTTGTTACTATAAAATAATTTGAAGTGGATGAATCTTGTATAATTTTTAAGATTACTTCAGAAGGTAAACCATCTTGTTTTTTGTATGAGCGGACAATTTTTCCATCTTGAATAACGTAAATACCGTTTCCGTCTGTTCCTGCAAGAATTGAACCATCATTTTGTTCTACAACACACAAAGTTTTTGGATTTTCCATTCCATCAGCTTTTGATAGTGTTCTTATAACTTTATCATTTTTTATATAAGTGATTCCTAAATCCCCAGAAACTATAATTGTTCCATCTTTTGTTTCTATGACATTTCTAAATCTAGAACCGCAAGTTCCGTCTTTTTCCGAAAAGTTTTTTATTGTTCCATCTGATTTTACTTGGAAAATCCCTTTGCCAGAAGTTGTTAGCCACATTTGATTTTTTGAATCAACAAAAAGACATCGAATTCTTGTATCCTTAAAAAAATCGGTAAGAGAATTAAAAAATTCTGAACCATCTTCTGAAATAACAGAAAGCCCGCTATCTTTTCCAATATAAAAGAAATCATTCCATACTGTTACAGAATTTATTACACCGTCATTTACAATAGCATTTGTGTATATTTCTGAAAAAATTGATTCACTTAATTTTAAAAGTCCAAGTCTGGAAGAAGTAAACCAAAGATTTCCCTGGTAATCCATAATCATGTGGTCAATGGAACTATTAAAAGAATTTGTGTTCAAAAGTGAAAAATTATTTTGCTTATCTAAATATCCAACACCGTTATCTGCACAAATAAATGTATATTCGGAATTTGTGAATTTTATAGATTTTAGCGTTTGCAATTTGTTACAAGAAATTGTTTGTGTTTTATTTAATTTATTCTCGTTTATTTCAAAAATCTTAATTTGGTTATTTGTAGTTCCTGCAAATAGTTTTCCATCTGGACTAAAACTACAACAAGTATATCTTGAATCTGTAGAAGAATCTGTTTTGTAAATAATTTATTTATTTTTTATTAAAAATAAAGTTCCGTTATCTGTGACTGTTGCAACATGGCCATTAGAATCTGCTGAAATACTTGAAGCATAAGTGATTTGCGGAATTGTTTGAATTACAGAAAGTCCCCCTGTAATAGAAACTAAGCTTAATACACTAGAAGTTCCAATATAAAAAAGTCCGTTAGAATCTTGGGTGATACAACGAATAGAATCAGAAGGTAATCCTTGTTCAGAAGTTAAAACATTTGAAACCGTATCATTAATACTGATTGTAATTCCGCCATCATTTGTACCAATCCAAAGTCGGCCAGATTCGTCAGTGTAAAGACAGTTTACATTTTTTATATTTGAAAATTGATTTAATGATTGAAAAGAACTTCCGGAATAACGATATAAACCATTATAAGTTCCAATCCACAAGGTTCCTTCTTGTGTTTGTTCAATGTCGTTTGCAGTGCCCCCAAAAAGTCCATTTGAGTTGTTATAAATTGTTGCAACATAAGAATCAAATGGTTTTAATATTGGTTCAAATGCATTTAATTGATTTGCTGAACCAAAAGAAAGAAATATAAATAGAAGAAAAATCGAAGTTTTTTCAAAAGAATTTCTTCTTTCTTTGCGGATTTTTTCCAATTCTTTTATTCTTCTAATTCTTTTGTAAGTTTGATACATCTTAACAACAATAAATAGGAAAAAAATTGTCAAAACTTTATCTAAAAATTCCAAATAAAATTGCCCTATTAAATGTGCAAAAATTATTTTTATTCCAAAATTCTGCAAAAAGATGGAAACAGCATCGCCCCAAACATTTCCAATCATTCCATCAAAAAATAAGTAATTAAATGGAATGCTAACAAGCAAAGAAAAAATTGCAACAAAAAAACTGAGAGATAAAACTCTAAAAATAGAATCTAAAGCACCTTTTCTAAATGCAAGCCCGGTAAAAATTCCAATCATTATGCTTACAATTCCGTATGCATAATAAAATTTTGAAAAAACAGTTCCATAAATCAAGTTACACGAAACACCTACAATTGCTCCGCAAACGGGACCTAAAACATATGCGCTTAAAATTGTCCCAAAAGAATCTAACCAAAAAGGTAATTGAAAATACTCACAAGTAAGTTTTCCAAAATAATTAATGATAATACAAAATGCAACAAATGCTGAAGTTAGAAAAACGCTTTTACTTTTCATTAGCAGGGATTATAACCTATTTTCCTTAAAAAAGATAGTTATTTTATAAACTAAATGAGTTGATGTAAGCAGAAAAATAGGTATAACAAGCAAAGGTTTATATTGACGTAAAGGACTTTTTTCCAAATGTAAAATATTCAGTTAGGAAGTTTTTCAGAAATGCATTTATTTAAAATTATTTGTACTTTTTCCATTTGCAAAATTAGGAAATGTAACTGCTCAAAACAAAAAAACTTCTTCAATCTAATCCCTCATAGACTGAAGAAGTTTACAAGGCACTTTTACTACCTCTTGATTATAAGTCAAACGCTTTCTTTTAGCTAGAAAAATTGCTGTTTGTGCCTTTAGTTTACAAGATACATTCATTCACTAACCAGTTTATAAGACTGTTGCTTCTTGTAGCGAAATTGCTGTTCGTATCTTTAATTATTCACAAAGGTAACACCACTTGTAAAAAAGAATTGATGTTACCTTAATTTCTAAGCCACAACCTTATCGAATTCGGAATAAGGCTCTAAAATTTTAAGCATAAATTCATAAGGAGTGATAACTTTCAAATCGCCAGAAAGAACATCTGCAAAAATATTGGCCGATGCACCACTTACAAGTTTTACGCCTTTTTCATTCTGAGTTACTGGCAAGTGAACACCACGAGCAGCAACATTCCAGAACACAATTTCAGGAAGTTCATATCCTGCTTCTTCAAACTTTTGTTTGTAAAACTCAAAAGTAGAAACACCTTCTGCACACGAGTCAAATTCCATATCAGAAATAATTAAGATGCGTTCAATCATTTCTTCTTTTGGAACATCGTTACTTTTTGCAACTTGAAGAATCAAATCGTAAACTTTACCGATATCAGTATTTGCAACTTCACCAAACTTTGAAATGTAGTGCAATTTTTTTTCCAAAGTGTCGCAAGTTTCTGGAATCTGAATCAAATCTGGATTACAACTGAAAGTGATAAAACTATCTTTGTAAACTCCGCCAAGTTGCTCCGCAAACAATAAAGCAAGTGAAGTTGCCACATTGATAGGAGCATCGTTCCCGTAAGTATACATAGAACCAGAACCGTCCCGAACAACAATTGTTCTTGAGTTAAAACTTCCCCGTTCCAAAGATTTCCAACTTGCTTCTAAAGTAAGTTTTTCTTCTTCCTTTAAGTTAAAAATTTCCCTACCCCAAGCCAAATTACTCAAGAAAGGAGCAACAATTTGATAAGGATAAAGAGTTTTTGTGTTCAACTTGACTCTTTCTTCCTCTGGAATTTCTTCACCTTGGGCGATTTTTTGGCATTGTTCAACAACCTTGTTCAAAAATGAAGTGTATCTTTGTTCGTCATTTCGTAAAAAGGCTTTTTTGTATTTAAGCATTGCCTGACTTGGTTGCTTTGAATAATCAAAAGAATAATCTTTTCGGCGTAAGTTATCCTCAATAATTTTGATTTCCTTTCTAAGTGAAGAACAAAGTTTGCGATATTCAACTGGTTTCATTCCGAGAGCTGACATCAGTTTTTTTGCAAGGTCAACACTTTCTTTTGAAGAAGTATTGATTGATGGAAGCCACTTTCCAAGAAGACTAACTTCCTTTCCATTACTCATAGCGATTTTGTCTTTTTCAATTTGCTCTTTGATAAGTGAAATCACTTCACTTTTTACAGGAGTTTCAAAAAGCGAAAACAAATCGTCCCAACGACCGTATTCAGGAATTGCATACACAATTTGTTTGGCAACTTCAGGATAATATTTTGCAAGTTCATTTATCAAAAAACGGAAACTGTTTCGTTCCCCAAGACCGCCACGAATATTACGCATATAGAAAAGAATTTTAATTGCAAGTATAGGATTTTCTGCAAAAGCCTTTGCAAAAAGTTTGTCTAAATTATCGAGGTTTTTTCTCATTCCTCCACACAAGGAAAAAAAATCCAAACAAGCAGAACCTGTAGACTTGTAAGCTAAATCACCGTTTTCTGTATGAGCCACATTTAATTGTTTTTTAATTGACTGTAATGCGTTCATTTTTCCTCCAAGAAAATCTATATTTGTTTTCATAAATTTCAAAAAAATGGCAGAGTTGCTTTTCAACTACAAGATGCAAATGCAACACGAGTTATGATCTCTTGACAAATTATGCTGTATACATCTTTCTGCCAAAACAAGACATGGATATGTTTAAATTTTTAGTCTGAAGTCCAACATATCAGAAAACAACAAACCAGTAAGGTGGATTTTATCCACGAGTTTTGCTGAACATGTCTTTATAGCTACCTGTAGGAATCGAACCTACCATCTCTTGCTTACAAAACAAGCGCATAACCAACCTGCCCAAGTAGCATTAAACAAGACGCTTTGCCATTAGCCCGGCAACAGACATATTATACTTCCATAATTGCAACAAAGTTTTGCTTTAAGCGTCTTTATTCAAATTCCAGATTTCCAAAAACTTTTTTTCCTCCAATTACACAAATCTGCCTTTGTGCCAGCAAGTTTTCTTCAATCTGCAACTCTTGATTTAATGATAGCAAGTTTATTTCGATTTGTAATTAAACTTGTAGTTTATAAAGTTGAAGTTTAAAATTTGAGAATTTAAAAGGTGAAAGGAAACTAATGGTCGCGAAAAATATTTATTCCGAAGAATATACTTCCATGTTTTGTAAAGAGAAAATTAAGTTTGTTAGATTTTGTTTGTTATCAATTAATTTGAAAGTCAAAATTATCACGAAAATAAAAAATCTTGAAAATTTTTTAAACTAATTCTAAAAATTCCTAAGTATAAATTAACATTCCCCCCATCCCTACCCCACTTTTTTCAACAAATGATTTTGGGTGTGGATTATTTTTTTATAGAAATTTTCTAAAATTTCTGCCCTTATCTTATTTTACAAGTTTTGTTTCTACTCCATTTTTCATCTATTTTCTCCGAGAAAATTTAGGTTTTATTTTTCTATCCTTGAAAATTTGAAGTCACATAGATTTCCACCAGTTCCTAAAGTTTGGGTTCTTTCAAACACAATTCCTGATAGATTGCCATAAGTTGTAAAATCACTTTCACAGAAAATACTTGTTAGTTTTTCAACTTTGAGTATTTTTGCGTATTTCACATAAGGACACATCGTCATATCCATTTGAAAATTTATCTTGTTAGATTGAAAATTTTTGTAATCAAAACCACATTCCCTACCAAAGATTTTCAATGCCATTTTAGGTAAGATTTTCATAAAAACAGATTTCATTCCGGGAAGTTTTAACATTGCATTTAGAACTTTCGCGCCTTTTTTACATCGTCCAATTATTATTTTATTTGTATTTTTAAAAGCATTATCATTATCAACTTCTAAAAGTGCCTTATAAAATGATGAAGTTGGAAGAATAGTATTTTCTAAATGAAATAATTCTCCAGAAGAAGCATCTTTGCACAACAACAAAGATGCTTGATAATGTTTTTTAACTAAAGAAATAATTTCATTTGTCTTTTCTTTTCCATAGATTTTTGTTAATTCATTTTTCATATAACTCAAATTCTTCATAAAACACCTCTAATCATTATATCATAGAATTTAACAAAAAAAAACTTCTTCAATCTAATCCCACACAGATTGAAAAATCTTTATTTTTCGATTGTACTTTTCTGCCCTACTTGTACAAAAACGAATAAATATATATTCTTTACTTGCGCAGTTTATGAATCTCAGAAAACTCCTGCGCGTTAAAAATTAAAATCCTTAAAGAGAGCCTTTTATGAAAAAACTTTGCGACTTTAC
>JAXJWW010000025.1:0-17595 GCA_036307825.1 Treponemataceae bacterium
GCATTTAATTTATTAAAAATTGAAATTGAAAATTTAGAAAATATCAATTTAGAAAATATCATAAATTTTGAAAAAATCAATTTACGAGTTTTTCAAATTGCAGAAATTTTACAAGATAGCATTTTAGAAAAAAACAACTCCTTAGAAATTCAAACTGAAAATAAAAAATGGATAAAAATAAATTAAATTAATTTTTGATAAAAATAGTCATTCATTTATAAACCTTGAAATTCTTATTTTTTTATAGTAGAATAAATCAATTATATTTTATATTTTTAGGAGAAATAATGAAAAGTTCGATGAAAATAGAATCTTACTTTTCATTTAAAGTTTGCGTTGCAAACTTTCTTATCTAATGTTGTTTCTCTCTTCGTTACGAAACAACAAAATAAAATTATTCGTAAATCTGAAGATTTACTCACAATTTTCTTTAGGAGAAATTATGGCAAAGGTATCAGCATTACAAACAGCTCGTTACGGTTACTCACCAAAGCTACCAAGTGTTCTTAACTTGAAACCAGAATCAATTCAACTTGAATTTGGAAAACCAACAAAAGCTGTTTCTGACCAACAAGAACTTTCTGAACTTTTCAAAAACACATACGGAAAGCCAGAAGCATCATTCGTAAAAGGAAAAAATCCAAACGTAAAAAATCAAATTCGCGTTGGTGTAATTCTTTCTGGAGGACAAGCTCCTGGAGGACACAATGTTATCGCTGGTCTTTTTGATGGAATTAAAAAAGGAAATCCAAACTCAAAACTTTATGGATTTTTGAACGGACCATCAGGTCTTACAGACAACAAATATATCGAAATCAAAGATAAATACATGGATGAATTCCGCAACACAGGTGGATTCGACATGATTGGTTCAGGAAGAACAAAAATCGAAACTCCTGAACAATATGCTGCTGCAATGGATACAGCAAAAAAATTAAAATTAGATGCTATCGTAATCATCGGTGGTGATGACTCAAATACAAACGCAGCTTTACTTGCAGAAACATTTGTAAACGCTGGAATGTCAACAAGAGTTATCGGTGTTCCAAAAACAATCGATGGTGACCTTAAAAATGACCAAATCGAAACAAGTTTTGGTTTTGACACAGCTTGTAAAACATATTCTGAACTTATCGGAAATATCGAAAGAGATGCTAACTCTGCAAAAAAATACTGGCACTTCATCAAACTTATGGGACGCTCAGCAAGTCACATCGCTCTTGAATGTGCATTGCAAACACAACCAAATGTATGTTTGATTTCTGAAGAAGTTGAAGCTAAAAAAATGACTCTTAAACAAATCACAGATTATATTTGTGAATCAATTGTTGCTAGAGCACAAAATGATGAAAACTTCGGTGTAGTTCTTGTTCCAGAAGGATTAGTAGAATTCATCCCAGAAATGAAATCATTGATTGCAGAACTCAACGACACAATGGCTCACAACGCCGATGAATTTAACAAACTTGTATCATTCGAAGATAAAAAAGCATGGTTAAAAGACAACTTAAAACCAGCTTCATACAAAACTTTCGATTCACTTCCTGACGCAATCGCTGCACAATTCCTTGCAGACCGTGACCCACACGGAAACGTTCAAGTTTCAAGAATCGAAACAGAAAAACTTCTTGTTACAATGGTTGAAAACCAACTTGCTTCTCTTAAAAAAGCAAAAAAATACAACGGAAAATTCAGTGCATACACACACTTCTTCGGATATGAAGGAAGATGTGCATTCCCATCAAACTTTGATGCAGACTACTGTTACGCACTTGGATACACAGCATTCCTTTTGATTGCATCTGGAGTTACAGGATATCTTTCATCAGTAAGAAATCTTACAGCTCCTGCAAAAGACTGGACAGCAGGTGGTATTCCATTAACAATGATGATGAACATGGAACAACGCCATGGAACAAAAAAACCTGTTATCAAAAAAGCACTTGTAGAACTTGACGGAAAACCTTTCAAAGAATTTGCAAAAAATCGCGATACTTGGAAAGTAAAAACAAGTTACACATACCCAGGTGCAATCCAATATTTTGGACCAGCTGAAGTTGCAGACCAAACAACAAAAACAATTCTCTTAGAAAGAGGAAAAGGTAAATCAACAGCTGTTGCATCTGCAAAATCTTCTGCAAAAGCAGAAAAAGCACCGGCAAAGAAAACTGCTGCAAAAAAAGATGCTTCAGAAAAAAAAGCTAAAACAACAAAAGCAAAAAAATAAAACTAATTAAACTTTAGTTAGTGATAAAAGGCTGTTTGGAGTAATTCAAGTGAAATTCACTTTTCTCTAAACAGCTTTTTTGTTTTAAACACAATAGGTAGTAGTCATACAGCAAGTATTTTTGTATATTAAAAGTATGAAACTTTATTCTAGAACTCAAGTTGTTATAATTTCTATTATTTGTATTGTGATTGCAGTTTTTGCAACTTATTTTTCAATAAATTATTTTAATGGAAATCTTCAAAATAAAAAATCTGAGCAAGAAATTTCAAGTAACGAAGAAAATTCACAAGTTGGAAAATTAAATGAAAATCCAGAAAATGATTTTTACACATTTCAAACAAATTTAAAACAAATAAAATATTCTTCGAATTTTGACGAAACTTACACACAAGATGAAATTCAAAATATCAGCGTTTACGAAAAATGTTCTGATGCAGTTGTAAACATTAGCACAAAAGTAATTTCTTATTCTTGGTTTTACGAACCTTACCCAACAGACGGAGGTTCTGGGTCAGGTTCCATAATTGATAAACGAGGATATGTTGTAACAAACCGCCATGTAATTAAAGACGCTTACAAAATTTACATTTCACTTTCTGATGGAACTCAATACGAAGGAACTTTGGTGGGAGAAGATGCACAAACAGACTTAGCTGTTGTAAAATTCACTCCGCCAGAAAATATTGAACTTACCACAATCGGATTTTCAGATTCTTCAAAATTGCGAGTTGGACAAAAAGTTATCGCCATAGGAAATCCATTTGGTTTTGATAGAACAATGACAACAGGAATCATTTCAAGTCTTGGGCGACCAATTCAATCTAATAATACAATTTTTAGAGATATGATTCAAACTGATACAGCCATCAATCCAGGAAATTCAGGTGGACCACTTTTTGACACACAAGGAAGAATGATTGGAATTAACACAATGATTTATTCTACTTCCGGAAGTTCAGCAGGAGTTGGATTTGCAATTCCAGTAAACACAGCAAAAAGAATCGTATCCGATATAATGAAATACGGAAAAGTAAAACGAGGTTCATTAAATATTTCTGCCATTCAAATTTCATCAACATTATCAAGATATATCGATTTACCTGTAAAAGAAGGTTTATTAGTTTCTGAAGTTGAAAAAAACAGTAACGCTTCAAAAGCAGGATTAAAAGGCGGAACAGAAGCGGTTAGATTTACAAGAACTTCTCAAATTTTTTATATCGGTGGAGATATAATTACTGCCATAAACGGAACTCCAGTTTCATCTTCAGCAGATTATAATTCAGTTTTGGAAAACACAAAACCGGGAGATACAGCAATTGTTTCTATCATAAGAGGAAGCGAACGAATCGACTTAAAAATTGTTCTAGAAGAACAAAAGTAGGTAACATATGAGAAAGTTGCAAGTAGTTTCACCTTACGAACCAGCCGGCGACCAAGGACAAGCAATAAAAAAACTTTCTGAAGGAATACTCAATGGTGAAAAATATTTAACACTAAAAGGTGTTACAGGCTCTGGAAAAACTTTTACCATGGCAAAAATCATTGAGCAAGTTCAAAAGCCAACTCTTGTAATCAGTCACAACAAAACTTTGGCCGCACAACTTTATAAAGAATTTAAAAACTTTTTTCCAAATAACGCAGTTGAATATTTTGTTTCATATTACGATTACTATCAGCCAGAAGCTTATGTTCCTGCCCGAGATTTGTATATTGAAAAAGATGCTTCTATCAACGATGAAATTGACAGAATGCGACTTTCTGCAACCTACAGTTTGATGGAAAGAAAAGATGTAATTGTTATCGCAACGGTTTCTTGTATTTACGGTTTGGGAATGCCAGATTTGTACAAGGATATGCGACTTCATATTGATAAAGGGGAAGAACTTTCTACAACTGAAATTGCAAAACAACTTGTAAATCTTCAATATCAACGAAACGACATGGTTTTAGAACGAGGCCGATTTAGAATCCGCGGAGATGTTATCGAAGTTTATCCTGCCTACATGGAAACAGACGAAGCCTACCGAATCGAACTTGACTGGGACGAAGTTTCTCGAATCAGAAGATACAATGTGATAACTGGGGAAACTATAGAAGAACTTGACGAAACAACAATTTATCCTGCAAAACACTTTGTAGTTCCTGCCGACATGTTAAAAAAAGCCACAGACAGAATAAAAGAAGAATTAGAAGAACAAGTTGCATTTTTAGAATCCACAGGAAAATTGATAGAAGCCCAACGATTAAAAACACGAACAAATTACGATATCGATATGATGAATGAAATGGGATATTGTTCTGGAATTGAAAATTATTCTGGTCCAATTTCAGGAAGAAAAAAAGGAGAACCACCTGCTACCCTACTTCATTATTTTCCAGATGACTTTTTGTGCTTAATTGATGAATCTCATGTTACACTTTCTCAAATTGGTGCAATGTACGAAGGGGATCGAAGCCGAAAACAAAACTTAATCGACTTTGGATTTAGACTTCCAAGTGCGCTAGATAATCGTCCATTAAAATTTGCAGAGTTTGAAGCAAAACTCAACCAAACAATTTTCGTTTCTGCAACACCTCGTAGCGAAGAAATTCGCCGAAGTATAAGAATTGTTGAACAGCTGATTCGTCCTACAGGTTTGCTTGACCCAGAAATTGAAGTTAGAAAAAGCGAAGGTCAAATGCAAGACATTTATCAAGAGATAAAAATTCGTCTTGAAAAAAATGAACGATGTTTGCTTTTAACACTTACAAAAAAAATGGCAGAAGATTTAACCGATTATCTTACAAACTTAAATTTGAAAGTAAAATATATTCACTCTGAAGTTGAAACTATAGAACGAGTTGAAATTCTAAAAGGTTTACGAATAGGTGAATTTGATGTTCTTGTTGGAATCAATCTTTTGCGCGAAGGAATCGACCTTCCTGAAGTTTCGTTTATTGCAATTTTAGATGCGGACAAAATCGGATTTTTGCGTTCTAGTACAAGTTTGATTCAGATTATTGGACGAGCCGCCAGAAACGCCAACGGAAAAGTTGTTATGTACGCCGATAAAATGAGTGATGCAATGAAGGAAGCAATCACAGAAACAGAACGCCGCCGACAACTTCAAATTGCCTACAACGAAGAACATGGAATTACGCCAAAAACGATTTCTAAAGCAATTGATGATATTCTTGTTCGTCAAAATGAAGAAAAGAAAGAAACTGTAAAAATCGAACTTGATGTTCTTAAGAAAAGCACAAACTTGATGGTAAAAGAACAAAGACGAAAACTTCTAAAAGCAATGGAAGAACAAATGATTGAATACGCAGATTGTTTAGATTTTGAATCAGCCGCAATTATCCGAGATGAAATTCAAGCAATAAAAAATGCTTACGAAAAATAAAATTTTATTTTGCAAAAAGCATCAATAAGGCTTGTTGAAAAACATCGCTAGAAATTTCGTTTTTCAAATAAGAACGAATTAAAGATTGCAAACTTTCTGGAAAAGATTGCCAGTAACTTCTAGACCAATCGCCTAAAGCATTACACAAAGCCCGTTCTTGCTCTGGTGGAAGTGTTCCGTTACTAAAACTGATAAATTGCAAAACCATATCTAGCATTGCATCTACAGGAACGCCGTTTACTTTTCCGTCCACAACTAAGGATTTTCCACTTCGTAAAACATCAGCAGCACTAGATTGTTTTTTGGTAGCGAGAATATCTGGAATCATGCTATCAACGATGTAATTTAATTCATCTTCTGAAAGATTAGGATTTTCTTTTTGAACTAAATCCCAAGCAAAATCTTTTAAGGATTCTTGCAAACCTGCAATACTTGTATTTATTGAATTAGAAACTGTTTTTGATAGATTTTTTGCAAAGGTTTCGGGATTTATCACTCCAGAACCTAAATCATGTTTTCTTCGTTTTACGGCAGCATCAATAGCATCCATTTCTTTAAGAGAACATCTGTTGAGAATAAAATCTAAAACTTCCATTAAGTCTGCCATAAAAATTCCTTTGTTTTAGGATACTATTTTTATTCACCCTTGACAAGAATATATATGCGATTATTATATTTATCATGAAAGTTACTTTTTTAGGAACAGGAACAAGTCATGGGATTCCTGTAATTGCTTGCGATTGTGAATGTTGTACTTCTTCAAACTTAAAAAATCATCGATATAGAACAAGTATTTTTGTAGAAAGTTCCGATAAAAAATATGTTTTAGTTGACACTTCCCCAGAATTTAGACTTCAGGCGATAAAGTATAAAATCAGAAAACCAAATTGCGTTTTGCTAACTCACAGCCACGCAGACCATTTACACGGACTTGATGATTTAAGAATTTTTGCTCACACATTTACACCTTGTTCAGCAAGAAATGGTGATACATTAAAACCTTTAGAAATTTACGCAAATAAAAATACAGTAAAAGATGTAAAAGAAAGATTTTCTTATGTTTTCAAAAAAACACAACTTGGTGGAGGAAAACCTCTTTTAAAATTGATACCTTGCGAAAAATTTACAAAAGAAAATCCATTAAAAGTGGGAAGTTTATCAATTATTCCTGTGCCAATGTATCATGGAAAATTAAAAGCTTCTGGATGGATTTTTAAAGATGAAGAAAGTAAATCTAGTTTAGCATATTTAACAGATTGTAGTTTTATCACAGATGAATCTTTATCACTTGTAAAAAATTGTACACATATTGTAATTGACGCTTTGCGGGAAAAAATTCATACAACACATTTCAATTTTGAACAAGCAATGGAATTTGTTTCAAAAACTGAAAGTAAAGAAATTTATTTTACACACATAAGTCACGAAACAACCCACGAAAGAATCATCGAAATAATTGATGAGTTAAAAACAAAATTCAATGTAAAAGAAAAACAAATTTTTCCTGCTTGGGACGGATTAGAATTATCAATTTAAGGAATTAGAAGTTTAGTTTAAAAATAAAATTAAACCTCTAATTCTTTTCCTGTTTGAATAGCTTGAACTCTATCGCCTAAAGCTTTTCTAAGATAATCAAAAGCTCCGTTTCCTGTACAATGACCTGTGTAGAAAGTTATTTCTTTTTGAAGTTTTGCGTAATCGATAAGTTCATCCAAGTTGCGCAAATCTTCTGGTTTAATTTTATCGATAGAAGGATATGGAAAATGAAAACCACCAACATAACTTCTGATTTTTTTGTTTGGGAAAAAAGCTCTTGTACTTTCAATTGAATTTATAACGCCATTATGTGAACAAGAATTAAAAATAACAATTTCGCCAGAATCTTCGTAAAGTAAAATTCCTTCGTGATTAAAAGTATCATTTGTATAAACCTTGTCAACTTTTTTGTACAAAGATGAATTTTTAGATGGCTTTCCATAAAAATCCACAGAACAAGGAATAAACCAACAATGTTTTGAAATCTGAATTGGATTTTGCAAGAATGTAATTCGTTTTTTATTTTTTGCAGAAGCTTTAAAACCAATAAAACGATAACCTAAACCTACGGAAGCATAATATTTTTCATTATAAGGTGAAAACATAAAAATTTGAGCTCTTTGATTTAGTTTACAAAATTTATTCACGCCACCAGTATGGTCATAATGAGCATGAGAAAGAACAAGGTTATCAACCAAAGATAAATCGATACCTAACTTTTTTGCGTTTGAAGAAAATTTTGAATTAGGTCCAGTATCTAATAAAATTTGAGTTTCTGGTGTTTTTATTAAAAGTGAAAGCCCATGTGCTTTTTTTAAGTTTTTGTTATATAAAGTATTTTCCAATAGAACAGTTGTTTTTATCATTTTAGACCTTGTAAAATATTAATTGAATAATTATTTATAGACGAAAAAAGCTGGTCAATACAATAATTGTACGCCAGCTTTTACCTAAAAAATCAGGAATAAATTAAACCTTCTTTACGATATAACCGCTTCGAAGACAACGTGTACACAATTTAACAGTTGTTGTTGTTCCTTCAATTTCAGTTTTTACCTCAACAAGGTTAGGTTTCCAAGTACGGCGTTGGTGATTTTTTGATTTACTAACTGTATTACCAGACATTGTACCTTTTCCGCAAATTTCACATCTTCTTGACATATTTTCCCTACCTAAAAAATTACATAATAAAAAATAGTAAACTGTTCAGCATCAGTACAGTAAACTAGATAAAACATCTTAACAAATCATAGAAAAAAAGTCAACAAAAGTTAGTAAAGTTATGGTTAAAGATTGCTACAATTTTGTACATATTATATAATTCAACAATGAAACTTTTATTAGCACCAATGGCTACCCTTTCTCACCAAGCATTACGAAATTTGATTTATCGCTTTGGTGGATGCGACGAATATTACTGCGAGATGATTCACGCCACTTCTTTAGTATCAGGTGGAAAATTTGAAGAATACTACATAAAAACTCTCCCTGAACCAGAAAAAATGGTTTGGCAACTTACAGATTACCGAGAAGATGCTATCGAAAAAGCAGGAAAAATCGTAAGTGAACTTGGTGGTATCGGAATTGATATAAATATGGGTTGCCCTGCCCCAGATATTTACAAAACAGGTGCTGGTTGTGCTTGGATGAGCAAACCTCACAGCGAAGTTGCTTCGATGTTAAAAAAAGTAAAATCAGTTTTAGAAAATTCTACAACATCTTGTAAAAGATTAAGTTGTAAAATTCGTTTAGGTGAAGAAGATTTTTCAATAGAAAAATTATTTGCTTATTGCGATATGTTAGTTTCTGAAGGTGTAACTCAAATCGTTCTTCATCCTAGAACAAGAAAAGAAAAATATACACGAAAAGCCCGTTGGGAATATGTAAATCAACTTTGTGAATACTTAAAAGCAAAATATCCAACTTTGAACTTACAAGTTATCGGGAATGGAAGCATTTTTACACTAGAAGATGCAATTTCTTCTATAAACAAAGCGCCAAATATCGACGGAATTATGCTTGGAAGAAGCGCAATTCAAAAACCTTGGCTTTTCAAAGAAATTTCAGCAGGATTGAAAGAAGAAAGTTTAGACTTAGAAATCGATTTACTAAATCTTGCAATTGATTTTATGCAGGATATTCAAGTTTGTCAGCCACAGGAATTTTGGAAAACTCGTATACAAAGATTTTTTATCTATTTTTGCGACAATTTTCAGTTTGGAAACTATCTAAAATCCCAGATGATAAATAATGAAGGATTTGAAATTCAAAAAAAGATTTTAGAAGATTATTTTGAAAAAATGCCACAAGAAAGAATTATTAAAATTCATCGATAGAGCCTTGCCAAATAACTTTGCCTTTTTCCATTTTGAAAACAAAATCTCCAAGAAGTTTTGCCTCTTCTTTATCGTGAGTTACCAAAACTGAAGTAAAATTTTGTTCCTTTTGCAAATTTTTGATGTCCGTTGCTAAAGTTTTTGCCAAAGGTTTATCCAAAGCAGAAAAAGGCTCGTCAAACAAAATCACTTTTGGGTTTACAATTAAAGTTCGTGCAAGACTCACTCTTTGGGCTTCGCCTCCAGAAAGGGACGTTACATCCCGAGTAGAAAAATCTTGTAAATTAAACTTTTTCAAAAATTCACTAGCCATAACACGACTTTCTTTTTTTGAAAAACCTTTACAACGAAGTCCATAAGCCACATTATCATCCACTCGTAAATGAGGAAACAAAACTGCATTTTGAAAAACCATTCCCACATTTCTTTTAGCAGGATGAAGATTTGAACAATCAATTGAATCAATATAAATTTTTGCAGGATTTTCTTTGTCAGATAAATTATCAGGACTTACAAGCCCCGAAATCATTTGCAAAACAGTAGATTTTCCACTACCGGAATGTCCAAACAAAACTAAAGTTTTTCCCTTGGGAACTGAACAAGAAAAATCTACAGAACAATTTGGCCAATATTTTTGCAAAGATTTACAAACTAAAAAATCTTGATTTTCCTCAAAAGTATAATTATTTTCCATTTGATTTTTCCTTTATAAATTGATAAATTCCTTTTAAAATAAAACAACTTGAACCAACTAACATCAAAATCAATCCACAAGCACAGGCAGATTTAAATTGATAAGAAGAAGCAAGTCTAAAAGTGTATAATGAAAGTGGATTATAATTTTGAATTGATAAAATCAAAGGCAAAGAAGTATCTCCACAACTTATTGCAAAAGAAAAAGCGAAGGCAGAATAAATGCTTTCTTTTACATTGGGAATATAAATCCAAAAAATTGACTTTGTTTTGTCGGAAGAAAAAATATTGCAAACATCATCAATTTTTAGATTGATTTTATCAAGACTATTTGAAATCAACCTAAATGCAAAAGGAAAAGCCATTACACTTTGAAAAATTGCAAGAATAAAGAAATTTGATTCGATTCCTAAAAATTGCAAAAAAATTATTAGTCCATATCCAATGATAACTGAAGAAACTGCCATAGGAACTAGCGGAACTAATCGAACTAAAATTCCATTTTGAAGTTTTTTATTTAAGCGAAAAAATAATGCACAAGTTAAAGCAGCAATTACAGACAAACTTGCTGAAAAAATTGCAGTTA
This sequence comes from Treponemataceae bacterium, assembly GCA_036307825.1. Lineage (GTDB taxonomy): Bacteria > Spirochaetota > Spirochaetia > Treponematales > Treponemataceae > RGIG9060. Next base: position 10,768 of record JAXJWW010000025.1, read on the forward strand.
TAACTGAATCTTTTATTGCAACATATAAATTTTTATTTAATAAAACATTTGTAAAATTTTTTATTGAAGAAATTATCAATGAAAGAAAAGGTAAAATGAAAAAGAAAATTATCAAAGAAATTAAAATTGATAAAAAGATTTTTTCTTTTGTTGATTTTAATTTTACACAAATATTTTCATTTATTGAACTTCTGTTTTTTGAAGCGTTTTTTTCGATTACAAGAACCAAAAAACATAAAATTAAAGCAGAAATAGTTTCTATCAACGCTAAAATGGAAGCCATTTTATAATTTAGAGTATTTTTTACCGCTTGATAAATTTCAACTTCAATTGTTGTACAGCCAATTGCTCCAAAAAGTAAAACAATTATAAAACTAAAAAAGCAATATAGAAAAACCGTAATTGCAGAAGAACTTATGGCTGTAGAAATTTGATAAATAGTAACTGAAAAAAATCTTTTTATTGGGTTTGCTCCCAAAAGTATTGCAACATTTTCTTGCCGTAAATCAATTTTTGACCAAACATCGCTACAAGTTTTCATCACTAAAGGGAAATTATAAAAACCCTGGGCAATTACAATTCCAACAAAGGAATATAAAAAAGTAATAGGAGAAGATTTTAAGCCAAAAATTGATTTTATAAACTGATTTAAGTTTCCGTTCATGCCAAAAAACTGAACATAAGCTAAGGCAACAAGTAAAGTTGGAACACAAAAGGGAACTGCTGATAATGCAACCAAAAACTTTTTCCCATAAAATTTTCTCTGAGATACAAAAAATCCCATGGGAATACCAATTATCAAAGCAATTAGTGTGGAAAAAAAAGCTTGTTTTACAGTAAAAGATAAAGCATTAAAAATATACTTTAGAGTATAAGTATTTTCCTGACTAAAACTTACAAAATCACTTTGAGAAAAAATTGGAATGATTGCAAAACACAAAGGAAGTACAAAGGCACAAATTACAATGAAAACAATAAAAATTGATATTCCAGATAAAAAGTGCCTAAGTAAATCTTTTTTTGAAAAAGAGTTATTCAGCATTGTTTAGCATAAAAACAATATCGTTTACAGTTCTATCTAGTTTTTGAGCATCTACAGAAAGATTTTTACTTGCTTTAGGTGCAGCCTTGTAAGAATCAGGCAATAGAACATTATCAACAACTGGATACATCCATTGTGTTAAAGGAATAACAGATTGAGCTTCTTCAGAAAGTAAAAAGTCGATAAAGGCTTTTGCACCTTCTGGATTTTTACAGCGTTTTACAATACCAGCCCCTTCAATTTGATAAGGATGTCCTTCTTCAAAAATCAATGCTTTGTATCTGTCAGTTTCGTCATATTCAACATGATATGCAGGACTTGTTGTATAACTGATAACTAAAGGAGCTTCACCAGAAGTAAACAATCCGTATCCAGTATCCCATCCAGGAGCCATAGTTAAGATATTTGGTCGTAAAGCATACCAAAAGTTTACAGTTGCATCTCCAAATTGAGCTAATGTCCAAGCAACAAAGCCAAGTCCAGGAGTTGATGTACGAGGATCCATAAGGATAATTTTTTTGTTGTAGACTTCGTTTGTTAAATCTAACAAGGATTTTGGTTCAGGAATATCAGACTGAATATCATAAATTAAAGCAAAATTACTCCAATCAAAAGGAGTTAAAGTTCCTTTGTCATCAAAAAGTAAATATTCTGGAACTTCTTTTAAGTTATGACTAACATAAGGCTCTAAAATGTTGGAATATTTTGCTTTTTCAAACAAATTGTTATCAATTCCAATCAAAACATCAGCTCTAGGATTTGCTCGTTCAACAGTTGCTTTAGAAAGAACTTGAGCTGCGTCCCCTACGGAGATAAAAACTAAGTCGTAGTCAGAATGTTCTTCAAAAAGTTTTTCTAAAACAGGAGCTGGCCCCCATTCCGAAATAAAAGAGTCGTAAGTATAAACTACAACTTGCTTTTTGCGTAATTCAGTTGCTTCTTTGTTACATCCAACTAAAGAAACAAAAGCCAAAAATAAAAAAATTGAAAAAAGAAATGAGATGAGTTTTTTATTCATCTTTACTTCCTCCGCCGGTATTATCCGGATCAGGTTAAACCTTTATACAAAGGTTCTTTACGGGTATAATCTCAGAAAGGAAATTTTAAAGAAACAAAACTTTACTCAAAATTTCCTTACACCCCGGTAAATCCAAATTAAAATAATTGCCCCGAAAATATTTTCAGAGTACAAATAAGTAAGATGCTGAAACAAGTTCAGCATGACGCAAACAAGTTCAGTATGCCTAAAATCTAGTAACTAAATTATATCAATTACTGCAAAATTTGTGTTTTTATAACTTCTGGTAATTTTTCGTACATTGAAGAGGCTTTTGAAGGAACCAACATTGTCCAATTTCCATCTTCAACAAAAACATCAGTAGTTGAATTATATGATACATACACATCTTCCATTTCTGTATAATACCAATAACCTTCAGCAATCATATAAAACCAAATATCATAGTTGCCTGATGAAAATTCATACTCTTTATATTTACCTGGTTTTATATTAGGTGATTCAGAACTTCCATAAGAACCATCGTTTCTATAGGCTTCATCATATTCACCTTCAATTTGTGTATAAGCAACAAATGCTTTTATATCATAACTACTTTCATTATTTATACGCAAAATACCTGCTCCATCAAAATTTAAAATAACATCACAACCCACAAAAAGAAATAGAGTCGAAATTAGTAATAGAACAAATAAAATTCTTTTCATTTTTACCTTCCTATGAAATATTGTTACAAATTATAACACATTATTTCAAAAAGATTGTTACTTTTGTATCATAAAAAATTTATTTATTCTCTTGCACAAGCTCTGTAAAGTGTTTGCTCGTCAGCTGAATAAATTATTCCGTCTTTAAAAGAATATCTTGTAGAATTTTCAAAGTTGATAGAAAAAACCTTTGACCAATCTACAAAATCATTATCAAAATCAAGTTCAATATCAGAAAGGAAAGTAAGTTCTGTTAATTCATCACAACCAGCAAATGCATTTTTTCCAATTTTTTCCAAAGTTGAAGGAAATTTTACAGTTTTGATGGCAACGCAATCCACAAAAGTATCTTCTATAATTTCTTTTACGCCTTCTGGAATAACAAGATTTTCTGCAACTCGTTTTCCGTGTCCTACAAGAATTGTTTTTTCTGGGTCTGCATAAATCAAACTGTTAAAAGTATTGATAGGAGTTGAATATTTACCTCTAAGTTTTGCAGGATAAGAAACTTCTGCCTTTGAAGAAAAATCAACTTCGCCTAAATCTTCTTGTTGCTCAAGATGTTCCCAAGTAAAAATTGTTTTTCCGCCATAACCAATTACAGGCTCAAGCATATAAACAGGAGCATCACCATAAACATCAGGCATTTTGCAATTTGTTAAAACCTGTGAAAATTTTAACTTGGAAATATCAAATTCTGCTGGACTATCAAATTCGTAAGACATAGTTCCACCTTCACCTGATTCATACTCTACTGTAAAATCTTGTAAAGGAACAGCCTTTCCTCGTTTTTCCATCCAAGAATATTCAATATCATTTTCAAAAAGCATTTGGTCTGCAACTTCATCGACATTATATTCTTGAACTAATTTTCCATCTTCATATACAGAAAAGGAATTAGAATTTAGAATCAACAACATAATTCTGTCAAATTCTTCACCGTTTAAAAAATGTTTACTTCTTAGCCATCTTCCTGAAAGTTTGATACATATTCTCATTTGAAAAAATCCTTATTAAAATAATATATATTGCTTTAAAGTATTTTAACACAACATTTCATTTTTTACCAACAAAAAGATTTCAAAAATTACATTTTTTCTTTTACAAAGTTAGCCCAAATTTTATCAGCTTTTGCAATATGTGTAAGAATCCAGTTTGCAATGTAATCATAAAAAAGTAAAACAGCTTCTTTAGAACCTGAATCAAGTTTTTTAATTTGTTGTGTAACTTCGGAAACAAAGTTATCATGAGCAATTTTATGCATTGGAACACCTTCGTATCCATATTTTTTCATAAAATCTTCTTCGCTTGTAAAGTGATAAACTGTATAATCTGTAAGATTTTTTAAGATTTTTGACATTGTAAGTTTTAAATTTACATCATCTTTTGTAGCAACATCATACAATTCATTAGAAATACTTATTAATTTTTTGTGTTGTAAATCAATTTCTGAAATTCCCAATTCATAAATTTCATTCCATTCAAATTTAACTGCCATAATTTCTCCTAAAAAGTTTATTTTTACTGAATTTTACATTCATTCCTTTTCTTCGTCAATATTTAATAAAAATTAGAGATTTTTTACATTTTAACAGTAAATCCCATTTTTGTAATTTACAAAAAAACAATAGTAATTTATAATTTACATAAGAAAATTTTATCATTTGTTGAGAAAAAAAGGTGATTTTATGAAAACTACAGAAAATACAATTATCAAACCATTCCCTAAAAAACTAGCAGTTTATTTTTCTTTAATTTTTGCAGTACCAATTGTAGCGGCTTGGTTAATATTAAATTTCTTACGAGTTTTAAAGTTTGGAGAAGCTGTAAAAGCCCTATTTATGCCAATACCATTGATTACAATAGCAATAGGAGTTGTTTATTTAGTTTTTATTTTTAAATATTTTACAAAAAAACTTCGTTCTTATGATGGAACTGAACAAACAAAAGCAGTTGCAAATAAAATGATAAAAAAATTTGAAACTACAACTTTGCTTTCTGCTATTGCAAATGCATTTATCGTTCCTATAATAGTTAAAGTTGCAGGAATGTATATTGGTGTAGATTGGGAACCATTCCCTATCTTTATGTGTTGTATCGGTACAATTTTTTCATATTCATTATTCTTCTATATTTGTTTTATGCAAACTCTAGAAGGCAATATGGCAGAACTACCATTGATGGAAGAATATAAATCAATGCCATACATAAAAAGAAATATTTTTGTTATGGTTTTTGGAGGAATTGGACTTATCGCCTATTCATTAACTCCAATTTTCGTTACAGAATTAAATCATATGCCAATTATGAAACTATTCTGGACTTACATTGTACCATCAACAATTTTTGGTTTGACAATGCTTGTTTTAGACTCTTTTATGCAAAGCCGTGGCTTTATGAAAAGAATTACTGATGTACAAAACTTTGCAAATGTTGTTGCAGAAAGAGATTACACAAAAGAAGCTTTACCAATTAGAAGTAGAGATGAATTAGGAATGATTTCAAATCACTTAAATAGTTTCTATGGTGGAACAAAAGATTTGCTTTTGGATATTAATCAAGCCGTAACAGAATCTTTAGATAATGCAAATAAGCTTTCAGATAACATGAAAGAAACAACAAGTTCTGTTGGAAATATTATTGATAATGTTAACACAGTAAAAAACATGGTTGAAGGACAGGCTCTTGTAGTTGATAAATCATATTCAACAATTAATGATATGATTAAAAAAATTGATGGTCTAAACAAAAGTGTTGAAGTTCAAGTTTCTGGAATTTCAAATTCTTCATCAGCAGTTGAAGAAATGGTTGCAAACATTCGTTCTGTAACAAGAATCCTTGAAACAAACTCAGAAACAGTTACTTCTTTAGGAAATGAATCAGAAACAGGTCGTCAAAAAATCAATGACTCTGTAAAATTGGCAGAAGTTATTTTGGAACATTCAGCAGGTCTTTTGGAAGCAAGTTCTATCGTTCAAAATATTGCATCACAGACTAACCTTCTTGCAATGAATGCTGCAATTGAAGCAGCCCACGCAGGTGAATCAGGAAAAGGATTTGCCGTTGTTGCAGATGAAATTAGAAAACTTGCAGAACAATCAAATAGTCAAGGTAAATCAATTACAGTAAAATTAAAAGAATTACAAAGTGTTATTACAAGTGTTGTAAATAATACAAAAGATATTCAAAAACAATTTGAAGTTATCTTTGATTTGACAAACTCTGTTAGACAACAAGAAAATATCATTAAAAATGCGATGGAAGAACAAAGCGAAGGAAGTAACCAAGTTTTACAATCCATCAGTGAAATTCATAGTTCAACAGAAATTGTACGTTCAAATGCAACTACACTTCTTACAGGTGGAAAACAAATCGTTGAAGAGATGGCAAACCTTGCCACAGAATCATATGAAATTTCAAATGCAATTAGTGGAATTTCAACTTGTACAGAACAAATTTCAGCTGCTGTAGAAAAAGTAAATTCTGAATCAGAAGAAAACAAAGAAAGCTTGAACCAATTACAAAAACATGTAGCAGAGTTCAAACTAAACTAAAACAGCTTTTTACAAAACATATTTGTAAGATAGGAAGCAGTTTTTAGAAGGATAAGTTCTAGAAACTGCTTTTTTTTATTGCTACGATTAATTATAAAAATAGAACATACCATTGTAAATTTATCTAAAATTAGGTATATTTATTGAAGAAATTTGAAACTTTTTATTTTTTTATGGAGTATATATGTCTGTTGAAGCATTAAAGAAAAATCCTAATTGGAAAGGACGCCGAGGACCAGTTGTTTTGGTTATTATGGACGGTGTTGGTTATGGAAAATACGAAGAAGGCGACGCTGTTCGTGCTTCTAAAATGAAATATTTGGACTGGTTTACAGCAAATTGTCCTAATACAAAACTTAAAGCTCACGGAACTGCTGTTGGGCTTCCTAGTGATGACGACATGGGTAACTCTGAAGTTGGTCACAATGCTATTGGTTGTGGTCGCGTTTTTGCTCAGGGTGCAAAACTTGTTGGTGAATCTATTTCTAGCGGAAAAATGTTTACTGA
>JAXJWW010000026.1:0-73446 GCA_036307825.1 Treponemataceae bacterium
ATATGATAGTTTCAATCACAAACATAAGCAAAAACAAATGTTCTTCTTCTATTTGCACTATTGAAGGCAAGGATCAAAATCTTACAGTATATTCTGATTCTACAAATCTTTCTGCATTTACAATTTCTACCCTAATGGAGATGGCAACAAAGGATATAAATCTTACGGTTGAATATGGCGATTTATCAGAGCCATACATTGATACCGGACTAATAGTTACAATCAATAATCCTCTAACAGGACAAGAATGGGAAGATTTCATTCCTCTACGTTTTTTTAGAGAATCGATTCCAATTACAATTTCTGCAAAGAATCCAGAAAACAATAAAAATGCTGTCTTAAATGGATTTGTAATTTATCCAGACGGCAATAATCAGTATTTTTCGGTAAAAAATGATTCTTCCAAAATTATATATGTACCAACTTTCGGCACTGAAAAAGAGTATTTGCTTGTATTTAGTGGAGCAACTACATCCACAGATTTATCCAAGAGTACAGAAATGTATTATACGGTTGAACCTCGTTCTACAACTCCAAGACCAATTGTCATCGAAGATGTAAACAAAGACACGCTTGCTGAGTATATAAAATTTGGTGGAAACAATCATTCTGAAAACACTGCATATTCAGTGATACAAGGTTTTGAAGCGTATCTTACAGAAGGCGAAATTGATTATTATTCAATTCCAGCTGAGTCAGTTATCTGAAAAATTTATATACTTTGATTGTCATTCTATGCTATAAGATCCTAAAGGAAATTCTTACATGCATAAAATTGTTGATATTTATTTTCTAAGTATTTTATAAAATGAAATAACAATAAATATTGTTCCCCTCAAAATTTGGTTTGCAGTTTTTGAGGGATTTTTTATTCTTCGCCTTTAAGAAGTTGCCAATAATACCTAGTTTCAATTCTGTCTTTATTGATTCCACATTTTTGTAATGTTTCATGAAGACAATTTTGTGCCATTGAAATAGTTTCATCATCATTTTTTTCTGAAAGAATTTCAATTTCGATAAAATGTCCTAAAAATTCAACATAAGAAATTTCAATTGTAATTAAATCAAATTCTTCTGTTTTGTGTTGCCAAGTTTTTGTGGATTTATATTTTTGTAGGCTGATTTCAAAATCACTTGTTTTTAAAAAATCTTCAAAGTTTGATAAGGCGGATTTTAGAGAAGTTTCATTTTTTTTATTTGGAATTGTATCCTTTGCAAAATCTGTGCTAGCAATAATAAATTCTCGTTCTGTATTTACTTCAAATTCATTTTGTCGTAAATTTTTTTGTTTCCAGGTGGCGATAATTGGTTTTCCAGTTTCTTGTCGAATCCTAATTCCAATTTCTGTATTTTTTTTTCGCCAATAAGTGTCCCGTTTTTCAGTTAATCCGATATATTTTGCAAATTCGTTGATTTTATTTTCTGTGGTGGGAATATCATCCACCCAGGCTTTTAGTTCAATTTCGTACATAAAAAAATTATACAACTGATATATTTTTTTTTCTATATGTGATATTGTGTTTGCATGAAAATTTTAGCAAAGAAAACTTCACTTTCTGGAAATATCGTTGTTCCTGGTTCAAAAAGTCATACAATTAGAGCTTTGATTTTAGCAAGTCTTGCTGAAGGCGTTTCGCATATTTCAAATCCTTTACCAAGTGCCGATTGTCTTTCTGCAAGTAAGGCAATTCAAGAAATTGGCGCAAGTGTTGATTTTGATAACAAAAATAATATTTGGACAGTTACTGGTGCTGGAAAAAATGCACATCTCCCGTCAAATGTAGTGGATGTTGGAAATTCTGGTTCTGTTTTGTATTTTTTTACGCCAATTTGTGCAACTTTTGAAGGTTGGAGTATTTTTACAGGAGATTCTTCAATTAGAAAGCGTCCTGTACTTCATCTTTTGGAAGCATTAAAACAACTTGGAGCAAACTGTTATGTTTCTCGTCCAGAAGAAAATGCTCCTCCTGCTTTAGTGCAAGGTCCGATAAAAGCTGGAAAAGTTATAACAGATGGTCGACTTTCTCAATATATCAGTGGTTTGATGATGGCTTCAACTTTAATTGATGGAAAACTTGAAATCGAATTAACTGACCCAAAAGAAGTTCCTTATTTGGATATGACAAAATATTGGCTAGAAAGTTTAGGTGTTCAAGTTGAAATGTCTAGTGATTATAAAAAGATTAGTATTATAGGACCTTATCAGTTAAAAGCCTTTGATAAAGCAATTCCTTCTGATTGGGAAGCAGTTGCTTTCCCTCTTATTGCAGGATTGATAACAGATAGCAAAATTGTAATTGATAATGTGGATGGTTCTGGAACTCAAGGTGATGACGCTATTGTTTCTGTTTTGCAATTGGTTGGAGCTGATATTCAATGGAACAAAGAAACTTCGCAATTGATTGTAACTGGGGGAAATCGTCTTTCTACAGAAAATCTTCCAGAAAAAACTTTGCGTGTAAATCTAGCAGGTTTTCCTGATGCGATTTGTGCTTTAGCGGTAATCGCTTGTTTTATTGAAGGAAAAACTGTTTTAGAAGATATCGGAGTTTGTCGTCGCAAAGAAACTGACAGAATTGTTGTTATGAAAAGCGAACTTGAAAAACTTGGTGCAAAAGTTGAAGAGGGTGAAGATTATCTTGTAATCTACGGAAACAGTCCACTTCTTGCAAATGGAGAAAAAAATCCTAATTTCAAATTGCATGGTGGAACTGTGGAAAGTTTTGATGACCACAGAGTTGCAATGAGTTTGGCTTGTTTAGGTTTAGGTTTACCTGAAGGACAAGAAGTAATTGTAAATGATGCAGAATGTTGTTCTGTTTCTTTTCCGGGATTTTTTGAAGTAATGAATAAAATTAAGGCGAATTTTAAAGAAATTTAATTTTTTTTGTAATTTTTTTGAATTTGGTACATTTATTTATTGTTATCGTGTTATAATAAAAGAACACAAAATTTTTATCAAAAGTTTGCGTGGTAAACTTTCTATTTATAGGAGAAAATATGAACAAGAAAAACAAAGTACTTTTTTTAGGAATTTTAATTTTACTCGCTTCTGCAATTTTGATTACTCCGCTTTTTGCAAAACCAAAGGTTGCAAGACCTTGGGATGAAGTTTCTAATGATCAAAATGATTTTTGGAAACAATTGGGAGTTTATAACAATGTTTCAAAAAGTGAAATTAAAAGCTTTTTATCAGATTACGATAATTTTGTAAAAGAGGCAAAAGAAGCTTATAATGATAAAGATGTTTCTACTTTGCGTAGATTAAAAAAAGAATCTATTGATTATGAAGATAAATTTTTTGTCTACAAAAAATCTGATAATTGGACAACAAAGGATACAACAACTTTTGTAACACAAACAAAAAATTTAGAAAAATATCTTTTAAATCGTTTCTACGAAAAACCAACATCAAGTTCTTCTTCTAGTGGAAAAACACCTCCAACAAAACGATAATGTTTGAAATATAATTTTTTGTTATGTCCCTGCGTAGAAAGTATTTTCTATGTGGGGATTTTTTGTTATAATGTGGCTTATGAATAAATATTTATCAATTTCTTTAAAGATTTTAGGATTTATTTTTGTTGGGATAACTTGTTTAGTTTTTTTAATTTGGGCCGGATTAAATATTTTTAAAAATTTTTATTATAATGAATATTTTTCTGCAATAGAAAAGATTGCTAAAAATCCAGGCTTAAGTGATAATTTTATGCCTCAAGGTATTACTTGTGTTGATAATTATTATGCAACTTCTGGCTATATGTTATCTGATGAATGTAGTAGACTTTATCTTGTGGATAAAGAAACTGGTGAAACAAAGTATTTTTCTTTAGTTAGTGAGGGAAAAAAATTTACTGGTCATACTGGCGGTTTGCAGTATAAGAATGGTTTTTTTTATTTAGCAAATGAAGGAAACTCTTTATATAAATTTCCAGTTGAATTAATTTATGAAGAAGAAAATCAAATTGAAATTGGTTCCCCAATTAAAATGAATAATAATACTTCTTTTGTTTTTTCAAGAGATGATTTTCTTTATGTAGGTGAATTTTGTAAGGATGGGAATTATCCATGTGATAATGTAATTACTTACGAAGGAAAAAAACATAGAGCGATTGTTTCTAAGTATGAGCTTTCTGATTTAACAAAACCTGTTGCAATTTATTCTATTCCTGATTTAGTACAAGGTTTTTGTATTAAGAAAGATGGAACTATAATTTTATCTAGAAGTTGGGGTTTAAATCCATCAGAATTTTATTTATACGAACCATCAAATATTATAAAAACTGGAACAACATATGATTGTGCTGAAGTTTATTTTTTAGCAGAACCTAACAAGGTCTTAAAAGCTCCGTCTATGAGTGAAGATTTAGATGTTGTTTTATTACCTGATGGAAGTGAAAGTTTTATCACGATGTATGAGTCTGCTTGTAATAAATATATTTTTGGAAAATTTTTCTTTGCAGACTATATTGCTAAAATCAATTTTTAATTAAACTTTAAAAAATAAAGGCTTTTCAAAGTAAGTTTTCAGTTTTGAAAATTACTAAGAAAAGCCTTTTTTTGTTTTATATCAATTACGATAATTACAAAAAATTATAGAACTTTGTAGTTCCAGTTGTTTACATCTTCAACTGAACCGTATTGTCCACCTTTTAGTAAGTACTGAAGTTTTGTTCCAACTGGACCTGGTTCACGATTGTTAAATACAGCTTCTTTTCCTTCGTGTGTAATACTTTCGATTGGTGTGATTCCTGCAGCTGTTCCTGTAACGAAACATTCTTTTACATTTTCCATTACTTCATCAATAGAAATTTTGCGTTCTTCAGTTTTGTATCCTTGTTGTTTTGCAAGTTCAAGAACACTTGCTCTTGTAATTCCAGGTAAGATTGTATCTCCAAGTTCTGGAGTTACCAAAACATCATCTTTTGTTACAAAGAAAAGATTACAAGAAGAACCTTCTTGCATATATTTGTGGTCATCTGCATCAAGGTAAACAACTTCCATATATCCAGCATTTTCAGCTTCTTTTTTTGCCAAAGCAGAAATTACATAGTTTGATGCACATTTTATACATCCTGTTCCGTAAGGTGTTGCTCGGATGCGTTTTGTTGTGATTGCTTTTGTGTTTCCACCTTTGAAGTAAGAAGAAACTGTTGTTGCACAAATTACAACATAAGGAGCTTGTGAACAACCAACTCCGATTGCGCCTTCTGTGTTCATAAATGGTCGCATATAAACTGCTTTTGCAGTAGCGTAGTTATCTTCTTCCCAAGCTTTGTCGTATTCTGGAACATATCCAAGTTCAGCGTTGCGTTTAATAAATTCTGCACTTGCTTTGATATACATTTCTTCTGGGAAAGCAGGGCAGTAAAGTCCTTTCATAGAATTTGCAAAACGAGCAGCATTTCTGTCTGGACGGAAAATACTAACTCCACCATCTTTTGTAGGGAATGCTTTCATTCCTTCAAAGCAACCATATCCGTACTGGCTTGTATAACTAACACCAGGTAAATTCAAATTATTTCTGTTAGCAAGAACTTTTGCTCGTTCTTCTTCACTCATAGCCTGTAGCTCTTTTAAGCTAACTCGGTCTTTTTCAATCCATTGTTCATCCCATTGTTTTGTTTCAGGATTGTACTGTGCCATATAAGTAATTGGGTACATTTCAAGATTAAAAGCCATTATTTTTACCATCCAAGAATAAAAGTTTGTTATATATTTAAATATATCACTTTATCTGATATGTGTAAATTGTTTTTAGCGTCTTACTATAAATTCACTTGTAAAATTATCCTTTTGGATTTTTTCAAGTTTTTGAGCCTTTTCGTGAAAATATTTTTGTGCGCTAAATTTTTTATCAGTTTTGGATTTTTCTTGAAGTTGAGAAATTTGAGTCCATTTTCCATTTTTATCCAAAATTGAAGAATTTTCTGTATCATCAAGGTAATTGATTAAAATTGATTTTAGTCGTGCAAAAATTGAGTCACTTAGAATTGGAAATAAAATTTCAACTCGTCGGTCTAAATTGCGTGGCATCCAGTCTGCACTTGAAAGATAAATTTCTTCGTTTCCACCGTTTTGAAAATAGCAAATTCTGGAATGTTCCAAATATCTATCGATAATGCTTGTAACTTGAATATTTTCGCTTAATCCTTTTACGCCGGGAACAAGCATACAAATTCCCCGAATATTCAATTTGATTTTTACATTGTTGCAACTTGCTTTGTATAAAGCTTTAATAATTTCTGGATGTGCAAGACTGTTCATTTTTGCTATGATAAGTCCTGGTTTTTCTGGTGAAGAATTTTGAATTTCTCGTTCAATAAGTGAAATCAAACTGCTTTTTAAATTGATTGGTGCAATTTTGATTTGTTGCATAGTTTGTATTGCAGAGTAACCAGAAATCATATTGAAAAATAAAGTTGCGTCGTTTGCAATTTCCGGTTCAACTGTAAAAATTGAAATATCAGAATAAAGTTTTGCTGTGTTTTCGTTATAATTTCCTGTGGATAAATGAACATACCGTAAAATTCCATCTTCTTCTTTACGAACTATCATCATCATTTTTGCATGAACTTTTAAATTTACGATTCCATAAATAACGATAACTCCAGCGTTTTGTAATCTTGTTGCCCATTCGATATTTTGTTTTTCATCAAACCTTGCTTTTAATTCGATAAAAACTGTAACTTGCTTTCCGTTTCGTGCGGCAACTTCTAAGGCTTTTACAATAGGTGAATTTCCACTTGTTCTGTAAAGTGTAATTTTTATTGCAAGTACATTAGGGTCGGTGGCACTTTCATTTACCATTCTCAAAACAGGTTCAAAAGATTCATAAGGAGTGTGAATCATTAAGTCTTGTTTTTTGATTTCGTCCCAAATTGAAGTTTCTTCATCAAATTCTTTTGGTAAACAAGGTTTCCATTTTGGAAATTTTAAATGTTCAATTTCTGTAAGTTCACTTAATTTTGCCAAAGAAGTTAAATCGATAATTCCGTCAACTTCGTAAACATCATTTTTAGTTAACTGTAATTTTTCAATCAGAAAGTTTTTAATAAGAGAACTTGATTTATTACAAGTTAGTCTAACAGGCAAGGAACTTTGTCGTGCTTGTAAAACTTCTTCCATTGCTTCGATAAAATCGTTATCGCGCTGTTCATCAACAGTAAAAGCTGCGTCGCAAGTAACTCTAAAAACTATTGATTCTTCAACGCTATATCCGGGAAAAAGTTGAGTTCCATATTTTATGATAATATCGTCAAGCAAAGTGAATCTTCGATTTTCCTGCTCTGATTCATTTTGAGGTAGCCAAATAATTCTGTCAATTCCAGATGGAATTTGAACAAAGGCTAGTGGAATTTCGTTTTCAGATGGCTTAAATTCTTTTGGAATAATTGAAGTTTCTACCAATGGTTTTAACAAAAAACCTGCGTGAAGTTTTAAATTCGTCAAATGATGAATTTCCGCATTTTCGTTACAATTTACTTTTAAAGGAGTTAGTAAAGGAAATATATTTTCTTTAAAATATTTTTCTGCAAAAATTTTATCGCTTAGCAAAAATTCGTTTACATTTACATAGGATATTTTTTCTTCTTTCAAACTTGGCAAAATATCATTGTTTAAACAATCATACTGAATTTTGTAAAGTTCATGGATTCGTTTTGAAATTTTTTCTAACTGCTGATTAACTGATAAATTTGAAATATCTTTCCAGGATGGATTTGTATTTTGATGGCGTTTTAAGTCTGCAACGCGAACCATAAAAAATTCATCATAATTTGAAGAAACAATTGATAAAAATTTTATTCGTTCAAGAAGAGGAATTTTTTTATCACAAGCTTTTTGAAGAACTCTTGCATTAAATTCAATCCAAGATAATTCTCTGTTAAAAAAAATATTTTTATTTTTCATATATTAACTCATTATAATTGTATAACCAAAAACAAATTCAAACAAATCACTTTTTTCGGCAACTGCCATTTTTTCGAGGTTGCTGATAGTTCCTTCTTTTGTGTGAATTATCATTGTATCTGTTCCAAAGGTGATGTCAAAATTTTCAACTTTTTGAGAATGTCCTCTATCTAAAGAATCTGCAATTCTCAAAATTGAGGCAAGTTTTAAAACCAAAGTTCTTTCTTGCCGAGAAAATGTGTAAAAATCATCATCAGTTGGTTGTGTCATTGAGCCACGATGATAAAGTGCAATTTGCGAAATGATTTTCATAGAATCTTTTGCAAGTCCAAAAATATCTGAGTTTGCGATAATGTATTTACTGTGTTTTTCATGGTCAGCTCCACGAATAAAAGTTCCTACATCATGCAAAATGGAAGCAATTTCGAGATATGTTCTTGCGGATTGTTCTAACCCAAGTTCTTTTTCCATGGCATCAAAAATTTTTAATGCAACTTTACAAACTGATTTTGCGTGAACTTCATCAAATCTATATTTTCTTCCGATGTTTACAGCTGAGGCTACTACTTGTGATGTAAATTCTTGTTGCAAATTTTCTTCTGATGAAAGTTTACTGATAAGTAAGCCTTCTCGAATTGTTGTATCTGTAACGATTATTTTTTCAGCATTTGTTAAACCTAGAAAAAGTTTATAACTTAAAAGACCAATTCCAAAAGATTGTGCGTCGTTGTAACTAATTTGATACTTTGCCATACATTCTTCGGTGGAATAAACTTGAACTTCATCTACAAATTTTACAAAATCATTTCGTTGAATTTTCCAACTACGATTTCCGATTTTTTTTCCGATACATTTAGCTGCAATTTGTAATTCTGGTCCTATAGAAATAAACATCTGGATTTTTTGTAAATCAATTTCTGTGTTTAGATTTACACCAGTATTTTTTACATAGTCCCGTAGATAGTGGCGAGTGTCTTGCTGAGTTCCGTGTAAGTTTTTAATATTTTGCTGAATAATAACAGTTCCTAATCGTAAACTATGAACTGCTGCCATTTTACCACGGTTTAAAACCATCAACTCTGTTGACCCACCACTAATTTCCAAAATAAGTGAATTTTGGGTTTTGATTTCTGGACAGTCTTTTCGTAAGGCATTTAAAACTGCGGTGTACATATAAAAATTTTCTTGAATACCATCGATAATTTTTACTATAAAACCGGTTTTTACAAAAATTCTGTCTAAAACTGTATCTCTGTTTGTGGCTTCACGTAAAGCACTTGTTGCAATTATACTTGTTTGGTCAGAACTTATACCCCAACTAGCAAGTTGTTCTTTAAATCGAGAAAGGATTTTTATACATTGTAAAAGTGTTTGTCGGCTAACAAGACGGGATGTAAAAACATCCCAGCCTAAAGAAACAGCAAGTTCTGATTTATCTACAACAATCCATTCTCCATGTTGTGATTTTTGACAAACCACCAATCGAATTCCTGTTGAGCCAATTTCAATAACTGATTCTAATTGTTTGGGCATACTCTACAATTTATCAATAAGCATAGAACACTTTCCTGAAGGAATTGGAAGTGTTTTTTTCTTTTGTCCTAAAATATTGATTGTAAAATAGTATAATTTTTCGCTTTCCATTTGGATTTCCCAACCGCGAGAACTTTTGTTTGAAAGAATTGTAATCATATTTCTCTTTAAAGATAAGTTTTCAATTCCCATAATTTCAAGGTTTGGAATAATCCAATCTACAGTTTTTCGTGGCAAACTGATAGAAAGTCCTACAACATTTTCAATCATAAGTGCAATTGTAGAAAGTCCAGCTCCTTGAATAAAACGCTTTCTTGGGAAAGTTTCGTCTTTTGTATATGAAGAATGTCCTGATTTTGATGGAAGATAAGACTCCCATAAATCACCTTTTACATGTGAACCATCTGGGAACATTGAATCAAGCATATAATAAATATGTTTTAGAGTACATTCTCTTGCTAATTCGTATCGCTGATATTTTTCCAATCCTTTGATTACAATAAAGTTGTAGATTGGGAAAACACTTCCTCTATAAGCTTCTCCAGTTTCACTAAAATCTGGATCATCAGCTGATAAAGAAGGGAAAGGATGATCTAAACCAAATGTATCTGGATTACTAAGATGAGAAATCAAAGCAGATGCTTTATCTTCGTTTGGAATTTCTGCCAAAAGTGGCCAGAAACCAGCGATAGTTTTTCGTTGAATTTTTTCTCCGTTTTCGTCTAAGTCGTAATAAAAGCCTGTATCTTCATCCCACATTAAAGAGTTGATTCTTGTTTTAAGTGAAAAGTACATTCGTTTATATTGAAAACTTAAATCTTTGTCGTTAAGAATATCTCCTAATGCTGACATATACAAAGCGTGTGTTGCTAAAGCTGTGTTAAAATCAATAGGATAAACTGTACCTTCTCGTGGTGAATTAAACATTCCTGAAGCTTGAAATGGAGCTTTGTATAAACCATTGTCGCTTTTGAAGTTTTCTTCCATCCAAGTTGTGTACTTTTGAAGAACTGGCATAATTTCTTTTATGCGTTTTTTATTTGCTGATTTATGGAAAAGGTTAAATTCTGCCCACGCAAAAAGAGGTAAAGAAATTCCTTCTGGATTTTCTTTTGAAGGAATAGGGGAATTTGTTTTTATATCATATTTCCAGCGAATTGCACCATTTTCTTCTTGTCTTTCGTAAAAATAATCTAAGTTTTGGTTTGCTGTAAAGTTTCTGTTTGAGTAAACTAAAAAGAAAGACGACATAATAGATTCAAATTGATCTATAACTAATTCATCATTTTTTGAATATAAAAGGTATCCTTCTGGTGAAGGTTCTTTAGTTTTTGGATCAATGCAAAAATCTAACAACCAGGTCCAAGTTTTATCGTAGATGTCTACAAAATCCTGATCGTAAAAGTGAATTTTTGGGAAGTCTCGCTTATTCACACTTTCTCCTTAATATACTTAAAAGCCTAGAGTCAAAATACAGTATATCACATATTTTGTGAAATTGATACAGTTTGAGAAATTTTTTTTTAAATTATGTTTTGTTTTACACACCAGGTGTTTCACCAGAAGTGTTTGTTTCTGGTGAAGTTTCTGTTGGTGTAGAAGTTGTTTCTGTAGTTTCTGTTGGCTCAGGAACAACTTCTTCTTTGTAAATCAATTTTACAATTTCAGTTTCTGATTTATGTCTGTATTTTAAGAATAAAGTCTTAGTTCTTGCATTATAAATATACCCTGATGAATTGTAAGTTTCAAATCTAGGGTCTGTTCTAAATTTCATTCCGTAGATTTCTATGCTCTTAAATGGTTCAATGTTATTAAGAATCATATAGTGAGTTGCACCTTGAGGGAACTTTGTTGCCAAAGTGATAGTTCCTTCTTCATCTTTTGAGTACGAAATTGACTGTGCAACTGTCCATGCCCAACTTGTAGTTCCATTTTCCTTGTTTACAAAATTCATATGAGGATAGAAAGTACTGTCTTCTTCCAAAATTGCGTAAATTTCGCCAGTTGTTCGTAAATCCAAAGATTCTGTGTTAGGAATCTGTGAATTTATCAACATATATCCACCGGCTTGAACTGTGGTATTTTTTGTTATAGAACCGTAATTTACAAGAGTTTTTCCAATTCTGATTGATTGTAAATTATCAAGTTTTTCATTGTTAGAAGTGATAAATAGCATATCATTTTCTGTGTAACAGGCTGTTTCAACAATTTCCAAACTTTTATCCAAAACTGGCAAAAGAATATCTGCCATTTCAGAATTTTGAGATTTTAAAACTGAATAAGTGTTAAGAATTCCACTTGCCTGTTTTGTTGTTGGCTCAAAAACTTCTTGTTTTGAAGGAAGTTGTAAAAGTTGGCTTGCTACAGAAGATTTTCTTGTTAATAGGAACTCTCCTAGGTTATCAGTTTCAAAAATTGATAAATCATTTTTTTCTAAAGCAAAATTCATTTTGTAATCAAGATTTTCAAGTTGCATTACAAGTGAATTGTTCATATTTACAAGATTATTCAAATATGGTGCGGAAATATAAGTTCTTCGAGTTCCTTCTCTAAAAGATTGAGGAACTTGAGCAATTGCGTCTAAATATTTTCCCCTTGGAGTTAATTCTGCTAAATAAGCATTCACTACTTGTTCTGTTAATACATCAGAAGATGAAGTAAAATTGTTTACACTTGCATTTTTGATATTTTTCTTTGTTTGCATATAAGAATCAACTTGTGCAAGAGGATTTTCCAAAATTGTATCAAAAGTAAATCTTGTTATAGGAATATAATCTGCGTATGATAAAGTTTTATTTGAAGCTAATAAAATAATTTCAGATTCTCTAATTTCAGGTGCTTTTAATGCAGTTTGTGTATTGCTTGATTTTAAAAGCATTCTTTTTGAATTTGATTCTGTAACTGTGTAAGATTTTGCAAGTTTATAAGGTATAGAAATCTCTTTTGCTGTTGAAGGTAAATTTACAGAAATATTTAATGAATCATGTTTTTCGCCAGAAATCTTGCAATGAAGACTAACATTTTCAGAAAATAAAAGTTCAAAAGAATTTTCATCAATTTCTTTCCAATCTGTAAAAACTAGAGAAGTTTGATTTCCGTTTTTATATGTTAAAATAGATTTAGATTCTTCGTCTGTAAATAAAGTCATACCTTTGTATGCAATATAAAAAGTATCTAAAAATGGATTTTCTTTGCTTTCATCTTTGTTTTGAGTCAAAGTTAATCGTAATTGTGCAAAATTTTTAGAAAAAATTGATTGACTTCTAAACTGAAGCGCAAAAATACCGAGAATGATAAAAGAGTAAAGGACAAAAAGTCCAAAAAATTTTCTAATAGGATGTCGTGTCATTTGTTATAGTTTATAAAATGATGACGACAAAATCAACTGTTTTAGAGGTATATATGTATAAAAGAATTTTAAGTTTATTTTTGTTGATGTTTTCAATCTTCTTTTTGGTAATATCGTGTAAATCAACAGATGTTGTTCCAAAGACTAAACAAGAATTTACTGTAGATTTTGCTCAGAAATTACAAGAGGTTTTGCGTAATGGAACGATAGAAGAAGCTTTAGCACTTTTTGAAACTATGCCAGAAAAATATCAGAATGATTATTCAATGAATTTACTTCATGCATCTTTGCTTGTTTCATCTGGAAATATTGAAAAAGCAACAATTCTTGCTGATAAACTTGAAGTTATCGAACCGGGGAATATTGATACTTTGGTTTTAAAATCTATGATTGCAAAGGCAAGTGGCGATAAAAAAGCTAAATCTGAAATTCTAAAACAAATTATAGAAAAAGATCCAACAAATGTTGATGCAAATGTTGAACTTGCTAACGACCAAATGGTAAGGAGAAATTTTAAATTAGCAAATTCTTATTACGGAAAAAGCTTGGAAAAAGAACCAAATAATGAACAGGCTTTGCTTGGTTACGGTCAGTCAGCTTATTACAATGATGATTTGAAAAAAGCACGAACTTCTTTTGAAAAATTGATAGAAGTAAATCCTGAAAATTCTTTTGGTTGGGCCTATCTTGGAAAACTTGAAGGTGACGACGAAAATTACGCAGTTGCAACTCGTCATATCGAAAAAGCGTTGAAACTTGATCCGTATTATTACGATTATTGGGTAGATTATGGACGATATCTTTATTATCAAGGAAAATTTACAGATGCTGAAAAAGCTTGGTCAAAGGCAATTTCTATCGAACCAGATAACTTTTACGCATATATTTATCGTTCTGCTTTGTATGATGAACAAAAACGTTTTGCAGATGCTTTAAATGATTATAAAAAAATTATTGAAGTAAAGCCTGAATACTATTATGCTTACGAGTCTATTGGAATTTTAGCTTGGCACGAAAAAAAATATGATGAAGCTCGAAAAGCCTTTTTGAGTGCTTACAAATACAACAAAGATAATATTTCTTATCCAATGATGGTAAGTGCAACTTACTTAAAAGAAGGAAATAATACAGAAAATAAAAAATTCCTTACAAATGTTCTAAAAAATCGTGATATAAAAACAGCTACATATTCTGTAATTCGATTGTATTATGATGGATTGAATCCGGCTGCCGTTGGAACTCGTATAAAAAATGAATCAAATGTAAATTTACGAGGAAAATTAATGTTTTATTTAGCTATGTATCATGACATTTTAGGTGATGACCTTAATGCAAAAAAATATTATAATGAAATTGTAAAGTTACAAGCTCCTATGTTTTTTGAATATCGCTTAGCAGAGTGGGCTTTAGATGATTTACAAAATCAATTTTAATAATAGTTGGTAAAATATGTCACAAACAGAAAAACGCTTACAATTAAACGGCAGAGAATTTATCCTTTTAGGGACAGCTCATGTTTCTCAAGAAAGTATAGAGCAAGTTAAGGAATCTATCAAAAGTGAAAATCCAGATGTTGTTGCTATTGAGTTAGATGAAGGTCGTCTTGCAACAATGAAAAATCCTGACTCTTGGAAAGAACTTGATATTGTAAAAGTTCTAAAAGAAGGAAAAGGTTTTATCATGATGGCAAATCTAGTTCTTTCATCTTTTCAAAGACGAATGGGCTCAGATGTTGGTGTAAAACCAGGTGAAGAAATGCAAGCTGCTTTGAATGTGTGCGAAGAATTATCAATAAAAACAGAAATGGTCGACCGTCCAATTCAAACCACTTTGAAACGAGCTTGGGCAAAAAGTTCATTTTGGGGAAAGTGCAAACTTTTAGGTGCCTTGATTTCTGCCGCCTTTGATAAAGAAGAAATTTCTTCAGAACAAATTGAAAATCTTAAAAACGCAAGCGAAATGGACGGAATGATGGAAGAACTTTCATCTTATCTTCCAACTGTAAAAACTGTTTTAATTGATGAACGAGATCAATATCTTGCTAGTCATATTTGGGAATGTAAAGGTGATAAGGTTGTTGCTGTTTTGGGCGCAGGACACTTAAAAGGTGTTGTTGCTTACCTTGAAAAACTTGCAAAATCCGAAGTTTCTTCTGATACAACTGAAATTGCAAAAATTCCACCTGCAAGTTTCTTGTCAAAATGTTTAGGTTGGCTTTTCCCTGTGGCTATCGTTGCTTTGATTGTTTTGGGAGCAATTAAAGGTGGTGCAGGTGCTTCATTAGATATGCTTTTGAATTGGGTTTTATGGAATGGTTCTTTGGCAGCCATTGGTTCTATTTTAGCTTTAGGAAATCCATTGACAATTTTGGTAGCATTTATTGGCGCTCCAATTGCAACCTTGAATCCAGTTTTAGGTGTTGGGCTTTTTACAGGAATTACACAAGCGTGGGTTAGAAAACCAAAAATTCAAGATATGGAAACTTTATATTCAGATGTAAGTTCTGTAAAAGGATTTTATAAAAACAGAATTCTAAAAGTCTTGCTAGTATTTATGCTATCTTCAATCGGTGGAGTAATTGGTAATTTTATTGCTGTTCCATCACTTATAACAAGTTTATTCTAATTTTTTGTTATATCTTGTTATAAACTGAAATAAGTATTAACTTTTTTTGTGTTATGGTATTATTTATTTATATGATGATTAATACCAAACACAAAGTTAAACTTATTTTTCAAATTGCCTCATTTTTCATTTTAGGCACTTGTTTATTCTCTCAAACTGAAGTTGATTCAAAAACTTTAGAAACTGTGAATTTTTCTACATTGCTAGAAAATTACAAAAAAAATAATCGTGATTATCAAAAACTTGAACTTCAATTACAACAAAGTTCAATTTCTTATCAAGAAAGTTTAATCGAAAACGGACTAAATTTATCACTTTCTTCTGGAAACATAAATGCTGAGTTTGACGACTCAACAACAAAAATGAATTTTTCTCCAGAAGTAAAACTTTCTTCATCAAGTTTGAATAATTCTTCACTTTCTATGTCACTTCCTTTTTCATTTGATATTTCTGATTATGGAGTTTCTTCAAAAGAAATAAAAGGCGCTTCTGTAATGCTTTCTACAGATTTAATTTCAAATGTTTCAAAACAAAAAAAATTATCTTTGGAAAAAGCAAATCGGAATGTTATCGAAGCTCAACGAAATTTAAAAAACGGCGAAACAAAAATCTATTCAACTTTTTTGAAAGAACTTAGAGAATTGTATTCTTCTTCGCTTTCTGTAATTCAATCTGAAAATTCTTTAATCGAAAAACAACTTGATTTTGATACAGTAAAAGCAAAAGGATATTCAACTGGTTCTGCAAAATATCGAACTGCATCTTTGGAAGTTGAAAGTGCAAAACGAACTGTAAAGGAAAAAGAACGACTTTACAAATCTTCTTTGGCAATTTTTGCCGCAAAATGTTCTGTAAAACCAAGTCAAATTAACTTGAACTTTGAAATTCCAGAAACTTCACTTGTTTCAATTAGAGAATATAAAAAAGATGATTTTACTGAACTTGAAAAAGCAAACTGGAATTATCAAATGAATTCTGCTTCAAGAAATCTAAATTCAGATTTTAGTCTTTCTGCTCAAGGAGGATACGGATTTTCTGTAAACGAAGATGGTTTTTCTGATTCAGCAAAAGCTGGTCTTTCACTTAATTACAAAGGAATTTCAGTTTCTGCAACAACTGCAATTCCAATAAATCAAAATTCAAATCCAAGTGTTTCTTTGGGAATTGGCTGGAATCCTTCTTCTAGCAAAATAAATAATCTTTCTGCAAAAAGTTCTCAAATCCAAGATGAAATTGAAAGACTTGGTATTAAAGATGCACAAGAAAACTTTTTTGATACAGTTTTATCAATGGAAGAAAAGCGAAGTAATCTTCAATGGGAAACTGAGCAAAATATTGAACAGCTGGAACTTTATCAAGAATTAGAAAATGATATGACTGTTTGGTATAAAAAAGGTATCGTTTCTGAAAGTGAATATCGTCAAGCAAAAATAAATTGTGAAAATGCAAAAGTAAAACTTGCTTTAGTAAAAATTGATAGAATTCTTTACAATAACGATTTATCATTATTATTTGTAGAAAAAACAGGAGAAAATGCAAATGAAAACACAAAAGAAAACTAAATCTAAACTTTTCAAAATTATTTTAATTTCTCTAATTATTTTAGTTTGTGTTTTTGGAATTGCTTTTTTAATCAGAAATAGTAAAAAATCTGAAAATTTAGATAATCAAACTTTTATGGTTCGAAAAGAAGTTTTTGAAAATATAATCGAAATTTCTGGAAATATTTCTGCTGCTGAATCTCAAACTTTACAAGCTGCTGGTGAAGGAACTGTTCAAAAGGTCTTTGTAAAAGAAGGAGATTTTGTAAAAAAAGGTCAGGTTATTATTGAACTTGATGCAGTTGAACAACAATATAATCTTGCAAAGCATGAATATTCGATGGAACAAACACGAATAAATGGTGCAAAACGAGAATTAGAATTGATGGAGCATCAGCGCCAAGTTTTGAAGAATAAAATTGCAGAACGTTCTGTAACTGCTTATTTTGATGGAATTATTGTAAAGCTTTCTGTTGCTGAAGGTGATGTTGTAGAAGCAAAAGATGAAGTTGGAATTATTATCAATCGTGATTATATGACAGCTAATGTAGAAATTGTAGAAAATGATGTTCATAAATTGAAAAAGGGACAATTGGTAAACTTTACTTTTCCTGCCTACGAAGATTTAGAAGTTACAGGTTATGTTGATTCTTTCCCAGCGGTCGGAAGAATTACTTCTCGAGGGGCTACTGTTGTTGATGCTGTTGTAAAAATTGATAATCCTCCAGAAGAAATTTTACCAAATTTTTCTTTTACTGGAAAAATAGAAATAACTCCACCTCAAAATTATCTAATTGTAGAAAGAAGTGCAGTTGGACATAAAGCAGGAGAATCCTTTGTTGAAAAAGTCAATCCTGATGGTTCTGTAGAAACTGTGGATGTAAAAATTGCACCCTACGGATTTGATTATGTAAATATCATTTCGGGACTTTCTGAAGGCGATGTGGTAAAAAATCAAGGTGGCGGATTAAAATCTGGAAAACTTAGAACAACTTCTTCAAGAAGTGGAAATAATTCAAATAAATCTAGCGGAGCTGGTGGAAAAATGCCAGCTAGAATGCCTAGTGGTACCCCTGGAGGTCGATATTAATGCAAGTAATTTCCCTAGAAGATGTTTGCAAAACTTATTTTATGGGTGATAATCAAGTCCATGCTTTAAGAAATGTAAGTTTTTCAATTAATGAAGGTGAATTTGTTTCGATTATGGGGCCTTCTGGTTCCGGAAAATCAACTTGTATGAATATGATTGGTTGTCTTGATAGGCCAACTTCTGGAAAGGTTTTTATTGCTGGAAAATCTACTGCCGAAATGACTGAAAAAGATTTATCAGTTTTAAGAAATCGAACAGTTGGTTTTGTTTTTCAGCAATATCATCTTTTGTCTACAATGACAGTTTTGGATAATGTTATGTTGCCTTTGCGTTATAAAGGAATTCCTCATTCGGAACGAAAGGATATTGCCCTAGAAGTTTTAGCAAAGGTGAATCTTACAGATAGAATTTCTCATTTTCCAAACGAACTTTCTGGTGGACAAAAACAGCGTGTTTCTATTGCTCGTGCCTTAGTTACAAAACCAAAAATTATTTTGGCAGACGAACCTACTGGTGCCTTGGATTCTAGCACAGGAAAGGCAGTTTTGGAACTTTTTAATCAAATAAACGAAGAAGGAACTACAATTGTAATTGTAACCCACGATCCAGGAATTGGTGCAAGTACAAGGCGTTGTATCCGTATTTTAGACGGACAAGTTGCAGAAGATAAAATAAACGAAATTCAGCCAAAAGGAGAATTTTATCATGTTTGAGGATTTTATCAATGCTTTGCAAAATTTTAGACAAAACAAAACTCGTACTTTTTTATCACTTTTGGGTGTAATCATCGGAGTTGCTTCCGTAATTTTGATTACAACTCTTGGACAAAGTGCAACTGAAAATGTAAAAAAATCTTTTGGTTCTTCAGGTTTGGATATAATCAAAGTTTCTTCAGGTTTTATGAATCGTAGAAGTTCTAGTGGAGTTCAATTTACAGAAAGTTTTAGAGATGAACTTTGGGATAACATTGAAAACTTGAAAAAAATTCATTACATAAATAATCTTTCCACAACTTTAGTTTACGGTGATTTATCTGTAAACGGAACTGGAATTGCCATTGAGCATGATTATCTTCAAATGTACAATTTTGAACTTGAATACGGAAAGTTTTTTTCTGTAACTGATAACGTTTCGGGGAGTCAAAAAATCATTCTTGGTAGCGAAGTTGCAGAAGCTCTTTTCCCAGAAGGAAATGCTTTAGGAAAAAAAATTATTGTGATAAGTTCAAATATTCGATTTGGATTTGAAGTTGTTGGTGTTTTGAAAGAACAAGCAGGTGGAATGGAAAGTCCGTCATCATCAGTTTATGTTCCTAGGGGATTTTATTCTAAAAAAATTCAGCCTAATCCTGTTGCATCGAGTATTGTTTGCCAAGTAACTGATCAAAAACTTTCCACAAAGGTTGCTGAAGATATAACTGCTTATGTAAAAGCAAAAACTGGTTTAGATAATGCTGTAAATGTTATGTCCATGGCGTCATTTTTGGAACAATATGATCAGATTATGGGAACTATGACTTTATTGCTTTCTGGCGTTGCCGCAATTTCTCTTTTGGTTGGTGGTGTTGGAATTATGAATATCATGATTGTAACTGTTACCGAACGAAAAAAAGAAATTGGAATTCGAAAAGCTTTAGGAGCTAGTCCAACTGCAATTAGAGTTCAGTTTTTAGTTGAATCTGCAACTATAACACTTTTGGGCGGATTTTTAGGTGTCGTCGTTGGAATTGCTTTAAGTAGTATCGTTGTTTTTGCTATGAACTGGCAATTTGCAATTCAATGGGGCGCTTGTGTTTTATCATTTTTCTTTTCTGCTTTTGTGGGAGTTTTCTTTGGATTGAATCCAGCAAGTAGAGCCGCAAAACTTGATCCAGTTGCAGCCTTATCTGCAGAGTAATTTTTTTTCAGTTTTAGTCCGAAAGGTTAATTTCTTCAAGATTTCCTAGTTCTTCGATTTTGTCGCTTAGGTCAAAGATGTCAATTTCTTCAGGGGCTTTAACTGAAAAAGTAATTTGTAGTTGCTTTTCAGTTATTTGCTTAGAAATATCTGAGCTTAAAATAATCAACCCGTGATTTTCAATTATTGTGTGAAGTTTTGTTAAATCGATTTTGCTATTGTGAAAAACCAAAAATAGTCGTTTGTTTCTTTCTGCTGGAAAATATTTTGTTTCAAATTTTTCAAGAATTATAAGAGCAAGAATCAAAACTATTAAAACAACAATCGAAGCTATATACATTCCTGCGCCAATTGTAAGGCCTATTGCAGACGCTGCCCAAATTGTTGCCGCAGATGTAAGACCTTTTATGTTTAATCCTTGTCGTAAAATTGCTCCACCGCCTAAAAAACCGATTCCAGAAACAACTTGTGCCGCAAGTCTTGCTGGATCTGCGTTTACAGATTTTCCAAGATTTAAAGAAAGTAACATCAATAAAGTTGAAGAAAGGCTGATAAGAATAACAGTTCTTACTCCGATAGGTTGTTGTCTAAATTTTCTCTCAAGTCCAAGAGCAAAGCCTGCAATAAAACTCAATAGAATTTTAAAACCAATTTGCGAATATTCGATTAGAGAAAATGCACTTGTATCAACAATAATTTCTTTCAAAAAATCCATACTTAATATTATATCACGAAAGAATGAATTTATGAATTTTTAAAAAGTATTTTTACTAAAGATTTTATATCTGTGCAGATAATTCCCTCAGAGTCTTTTTCGGGGCAAAGTATTTTTTCAAAACCTAAACTTAATGCAGTTTTTACTCGTTGTTTTCCTTTTGAAACAGGTCTAATTTCACCTGCCAAACTTAGCTCACCAATTACAGCAGTGCTTTCTGGCAATGGAATTGAAGTGCGTGCTGAATATAAAGCCGCTGCCAATGCTCCATCGATAGCACTTTCTGTTAATTTTATCCCACCTGCAACATTGATATAAATATCTTGATCAGAAAATTTTAATCCTAAAGATTTTTCTAAAACCGCAGAAACCCTGCTAACTCTAGCAAAGTCAATTTTATCAGAATAAACTCTTGTTGTTGTGGCTTTTGCGGGAACAGTCAATGCTTGAATTTCAACTAAAAAAACTCGGCTTCCTTCAAAAACTGGAACTATAGCAACTCCTGCTGGTAAAGCTGATGTTCTTTGAGTGATAAACATAGACGATGGGTCTTCCACAGGAATAAGTCCTTTTTCTTGCATGGAAAAAAGTCCAAGTTCATCTATTGAACCAAATCGATTTTTTTGTGCTCGCAAAAATCTAACATCATCATTATTTTTTTCAAAGGAAATTACTGTATCAACCATGTGTTCTAGGGATTTTGGACCTGCGATAATTCCTTCTTTTGTAATATGAGCAACTAACATTAAAACGCAATTGTGTTCTTTTACCCAAGAAATAAGTTCATTTGCACAATATTTTAATTGATTTACAGTTCCCGGAACGATTCCTGCTTCTGGGGTGTAAACAGTTTGAATTGAATCAACTACGCAAAAAACAGGTTGAATTTCGTTTAAAGCACTTTCAGTATCTTCAAGTTTTGAAGTACACAGAATGTGAATATTTTCTGTAGGAAGATTTAATCTGTCGGCTCGGGATCGAATTTGTCCTGCGGATTCTTCACCTGAAATATAAAGAACTTTTGCATCTTTTTCAGATTCCGAAATTGAAGCAGAGGTTTGCAATAACAAAGTGGATTTTCCTATTCCGGGTTCGCCTCCGATGAGAATTGCAGAACGCTTCATTGCGCCACCACCAAGAACTCTGTCAAATTCACTGATTCCTGTAAAAAGTCTATCTCCAGCCATTGCATCAACTGTTGAAAGTTTTACAGGTTTTTGAATAAGCCAATCTTGATTGTTTGAAATATTTTTTTTGGCTTCATCACTTAGTAAAAATTCTTCGTAAGTGTTCCATTGAAAACATTCTATACATCGACCTAACCAACGAGGTTGTGTGTTTCCGCAGGAATTACATTTGTAAACTAAAGTATTTTTTTTCTTTGCCATAAATTATCCTATTTTTTAGTAACTTATTCCATCTATTTCAGATATTTCGTTATTTCCCTCTATTCGCACAAAAACTCCATTAGGAAGACAAGCTACCCAATCTCCATTTTTAGAAATTGCAGAAGAATGTACGCATAGTTTATTTGGACAAGGTGAGTTTTCAAAAAAAACAAATCCATTTTCAATTTTTATAGTAGATTCGCCTAAAATTCCTTGAACTTCAATTATTTTATCTTTATCAAGTTGATAGTACCAAATATTTTTACCAGATTCTATTATAACCTGTTTTACGGTATTTTTGTTTTTAACAAAAAAATTTATTGAAAAATAGATTATTGTTGCTACAAAAAGTAAAATTAAGAGAACGTCTGCAAATTTTATTTTGTTATTTTTAATCATAGTTACATTTATTATAGTCAAAAAAAATAAAAATTTATAATTTTTGAACAAAAAAAACATTTTTATTCAATTGTTGACATCTTGAAAAAATAGGAATACAATGTAAGTCGGATTGGAAACAATCTGATAAACTCTCTCCGATTGTTCGGATTTTCCGAACGGCGCTTCTTTTCTAATTAAATTGTCTAATTGAAGTAGAAAAGAAGCGCTTTTTTTTGACTTTATACTGTTTCTTGTTTTGCAATTGTTGTGCTATTTGCAGGAACTGATTGAGTAAGCCAAACATTTCCTCCAACAACGCTTCCTTTTCCAATTACAGTTTGTCCTCCAAGAATTGTTGCTCCAGAGTAAATTGTAACATCGTCTTCTATGGTTGGATGTCGCTTTTTATCTACCATTTCTTTTTTTACACTTAAAGCACCTAAGGTTACGCCTTGGTATAATTTTACATTATTTCCGATGATACAAGTTTCTCCAACAACAACACCTGTTCCATGGTCGATAAAAAATGATTCTCCGATTTCAGCCCCTGGGTGAATGTCAATTCCTGTTTTTCCATGAATGTATTCACTCATAATTCTTGGAATAATCGGAACTTTGTTTATGTGTAGAAAATGTGCAATTCTATAAACTAAAATTGCTTCTGGTCCAGGATAAGATAAGATGATTTCTTCGATACTTCTTGCTGCAGGGTCGCCATTTAGCGCTGCCTGTGCATCCTTGCAAGCTTTTTTTCTAATTAGAGGAATTTCATTTATGAAGTTATCAACAATTTGTTCTGAATGTTTTTTGCATTCTTCAGGATTTTCATGAAAAGCATACAATAATGCCTTTTCAATTTCTTTTGTAAGCACATTTGCGATTCTGCTTAATTTTTCACCAGTAACATATTTTAAGTTGTCTTTGTCGATATTTTGAGCTTGATGAAAACCTGGGAAAATCACAGCTTGAATATCTTTTAAAACAGAAACAACATTTTCTCTGTTAGGATAAATGTAATCTTTTTGTAAATTTGTTCCACCGTCGGTATTGTAAGAAATTAAAATTTTATCTATAATTGAATCAAGATTTATCATGTTAGCCTCTTGCTTTGGTTTGTCGTAGTAATTCTATCATAGAAGTATACAAATGAAACTATGATTCTTCAATCATTTTTAATATAAATTTGTATAAAATTCTTATTCCTATTGACAAAAGTTTGTTAAACTTATAGATTAATAAGACACCTTTACTGAGGATTTGTATGCCTCTGTAGCTCAGTAGGCAGAGCGCAACCATGGTAAGGTTGAGGTCAGCGGTTCGATCCCGCTCGGAGGCTCTTTTTTTATTGTAGATTATCTAAGGAGTAAATAGAAATGGCAAAGAAAGCTAAGACAGTTGTAGAAATTATCGCTTTACAATGTAGTGAATGTAAAAGAAAAAACTATACAACTTATAAAAATCGTAGAAATATTCAAGGAAAGCTTGAATTGAATAAGTATTGCCCTTTTGATCGCAAACATACTTTGCACAAAGAAACAAAGGCAAAATAATTTAGTTATTTAGTCTGCTGTTGCAGATTGATATATTTTAGTAAGATTTATTTCTTGCTAAAACTTAGGTCAATAGCTCCAATGGTAGAGCGGCGGTCTCCAAAACCGCATGTTGAGGGTTCGAGTCCTTCTTGGCCTGTTAATTCAAATTAGTAATAAGGATCTGGTTTATATGAAGATCGTTTCTTTTTTTAAAGAATGTGTTGCTGAACTTAAGAAAGTAGTTTGGCCAGGTAAAGATGATGTTATCTCTTCTGTTAAAGTGGTTTTAATCTCTACTGTTATCATTGCCGTAATTCTTGGACTTTTAGACTTGTTATTTGTTACTGGCATGAATTTGATTTTCTAATCTTTTAAGGTACTAAGATGGCAAAAGGTTGGTATATTCTTCACACATATTCAGGATATGAAGCTAAAATTGAAAGAACAATTCGTTCTTTTATTGAAAGCGAAGATTTATCTAAAGATATTGTTTTAGATATTAAAGTTCCTGTTGAAGATGTTGTTGAGATAAAAGACGGAAAAAAGAAAGTTACTTCAAAGAAATTTCTTCCTGGTTATATCATGGTTGAGTTAGATTTGCCTGATTTAAATTGGAAAGATACTTGTACTAAAATTCGTAGAATTCAGGGTGTTACTGGTTTTGTAGGAACAAATAGTAATGAGAGACCTCGTCCTATTTCTGCTGATGAAGCAAAAGCATTGTTACAAAAAGCAGGTGAAATTAAGGGCGAAAAACCTACAAGAATGAAACAGTCATTTTCTGTTGGTGAACAAGTTAAAATTATTGATGGTGCATTTGCATCGTTTTCTGGAACAATCGAAGAAGTTAATCTTGAGAAAAATAAATTGCGTGTTATGGTTGGTATTTTTGGCCGGGCAACACCAGTTGAAGTTGATCTATTACAAGTTGAAAAAATTTAGTTAGGATCGATACATCATTTAATGGTGTATCTTTTCTTGTTTTGGGAGAAATGCCCCTTCGTCGAAGGTGAGGTATTTCGCTAGTTGAATGCGGTAGCATCGAAAGTGTAAGTCTACGGTTTAACACACCAATCTCAAGGAGATATATATGGCTAAAAAAAAGGTAACGGCTGTTATTAAGTTGCAATGTCCTGCAGGAAAGGCAACACCAGCTCCACCAGTAGGTCCAGCTCTTGGTCCTCACGGAGTTAGTGCTCCTCAGTTCGTACAACAATTTAACGACCGTACAAAGTCCATGGAACCAGGACTTGTAGTTCCTGTTGTTATCACAGTTTATCAAGATAAAACATATACATTTATCTTGAAAACCCCTCCTGCTGCAGTTCTTATCAAAAAAGCTGCTGGAATCCAAAAGGGTTCTGGAAATCCGCTTAAGAACAAAATCGGAAAATTGTCAAAAGAAAGTCTTGAAGAAATTGCAAAGACAAAAATGCCTGACATCAACGCAAACGATCTTGAAGCAGCAAAAAATATCATTGCCGGTACTGCTCGCAGTATGGGTGTAGAGGTGGAGCGATAATATGAAACATGGAAAGAACTATCGCGAATCACTTAAAAAGTACGATTCCGCAAAAACTTACGAATTAGTAAAAGCTTGTGAATTAGTAAAAGAACTTAAATTTGCAAAGTTTGATGAAACAGTTGAACTTCACGTAAATTTAAAACTTGGAAAAAGCCAAACTGTTCGTGACACTTTAGTATTCCCTAATCAGTTCAAAGGTGAAAAGAAAGTTCTTGTTTTCTGTAGAGAAGACAGAGCTAAGGAAGCTCTTGCAGCTGGAGCATCTTACGCAGGTGCAGATGAATACATCGAAAAAGTAAAAGGTGGATGGCTCGACTTTGATGTTGCAGTTGCTACACCTGATATGATGAAAGATGTAGGACGTCTTGGTATGGTTCTTGGTAGAAAAGGTCTTATGCCTAATCCAAAAACTGGAACTGTAACAAACGATATCGTTGCTGCAATCGCAGAATTGAAAAAAGGACGTACAGAATATCGTGCTGACAAACAAGGTGTTGTACACATTGCTGTTGGTAAAGTTTCTATGGATGCAGATAAAATTGCTGAAAACGTTAGAACTCTTCTTTCAGAAATCGAACGCAAAAAGCCATCTGATGCAAAAGTAGGATATGTACAATCTGTTTCAGTTAATTCAACAATGGGCCCAGGTGTTTGGGTTGAATACACAGAAGGAGAATAAAAATGGCTATTAGAGCAAAAGCATTTCAACCTGCAAAAACTAAAGCTATCGCAGAAGCAAAAGAAGTTCTCCAGGCTTATAACGATTATATCTTCGCAGATTATCGTGGATTGACAGTTGAACAGATTTCAGAACTTCGCAAAAAGCTTCGTGAATTAGAATGTGAATTCAAAGTTGTTAAAAATAACTTTGCACGCGTTGCTTTTGAAGAATTAGAAATTACATCTGTTTCAGATTACCTTGCAGGACCTACAGCTATCGCTTTGGTTAAACAAGACTCAAACGAAGCTGCAAAAGTTCTTTTTGACTTTGCAAAAGATGTTCCTGCTTTACAGGTAAAAGGTGCTTTGGTTGATAAAGAAGTTTACGATAAAGATAAGATCGAAGCTTTCTCAAAGCTCCCTGGAAAGAAACAGTTAATTGCAATGATTGCTTCAACAATCAATGCACCAGTTCAAAAACTTGCAGCTACATTGCAAGCTTATGTGGACAAAATGTCAGAAGGCGGAGATACACCTGCAGCAGCAGAATAATCGCTTAATCTGAGAATGTGAACTTAAGAATTTAGTTTACAAAACAAATCGTCAGGCTTCTTAGCTGTCGTCCTGTCGATTAAAAAAAATACTAATATTATAGGAGAAGATAATATGGCAGCTCTTACAACAGATCAAATTTTAGATGCAATCGCTTCAATGACAGTACTTGAAGCTTCAGAACTTGTTAAAGCAATGGAAGAAAAATTCGGAGTTACAGCAGCAGCTCCAGTTGTTATGGCTGGTGGAGCAGCTCCTGCAGCAGCAGCTGAAGAACAAACTGAATTTACAGTAACTCTTGAAGCAGCTGATCCTGCTAAAAAAATTGCAGTTATCAAAGCAGCTCGTGAAGTTACAGGTCTTGGACTTAAAGAAGCAAAAGACCTTGTTGAAGGTGCACCTAAAACACTTAAAGAAGGTGTTTCAAAAGAAGAAGCAGCTAAAATTAAAGAAACAATCGAAGCTGCTGGTGGAACAGTTAAAATTTCTTAATTGTAAAACCGCATAATTATTCAAGTTGCATTGATAGAATTTTTCTAAAAAATGCAACTTTTGAACCCGTTTTATCGCTGTCTTAACCAATTGTGTTGGGACAGCTATATCTGTCTAAAGGATAAAAGACAGAATTTATCAACTCGCGGCCTTTTGTGCTGTACAAATTTTTTGTATGTAGCAAAGGATAACCGTAATCATAGTTATTTTTTTATAGGGGGAATTGATGTTCGCAAGAAGTCGGACGGTCAATCGTCAGTATGTCGGAAAAAATATCCAGAACTTCATGGAGTTACCGAACTTAATTGATATTCAACTTTCTTCATACGAAAGTTTTTTACAAAAAGAAAAGTTGGATAACAAAGAGCCACTTGCAGAGCAAGGTTTACAGGAAGTATTCAATTCAACTTTCCCAATTGAAAGCCCTAACGGGGATATGCTTCTCGAATATGAATATTATGAACTAGATGAAGCAAATATTAAATTTAATGAGCTTGAGTGTAAACAAAAAGGATTAACTTATGCTGTTCCACTTAAAGCTAGAATCAATTTGATTTTTCAGCAGACTGGAGAAATCCGTCAAAAAGATATTTACATGGGTGATATTCCACTCATGACAGACAGAGGTACTTTTGTTATCAATGGTGCCGAACGTGTAGTAGTTTCTCAGATTCACCGTTCACCAGGTGTAATTTTCTGCCATGACAAAGGTGTTTTTTCAAGCCGAATTATTCCTTATCGCGGTAGCTGGCTTGAATTTGAAATTGACCAGAAAAAAGAACTTATCTACGCAAAAATTGATAGAAAAAAACGTATTCTCGGTACAATTTTCTTGAGAGCTTTAGGATATAGTACTCGTGAAGAAATTATTCGTGCTTTCTATGATGTAGAAAAAGTTGATGTAAAAGATTCTACAGAAGAAAAAGAAGCATTAGTTGGAAAAGTTCTTGCTGATGCAGTTTTTGCAAAAGACTTAGAATCAGGTGAAGAAAAACGCATTTATCGCGCAGGTGAAAAACTTCATCCACATGATGTTGATGAACTTATTCTTCACGGAGTAACAGAAATTACTGTTATTAAGTTTGATTCAGAAAGTTCTCTTGATTCTCAGATGATTATCAACTGTTTCGAAAGAGAAGATATTCGTTTTACAAAAGAAGGAAGTGAAGAACCATCAAAAGAAGATGCAATTTCTGCTGTTTATGCTGTTCTTATGCCAGGTGAACCTATCACTGTTGACGCTGCAGAAAAAGATCTTACAACAATGTTCTTCTCTTTCCGTAGATATGATTTAGGTAGAGTTGGTCGATATAAATTAAATAAAAAATTTAATTACGACTTTGAAGATCATACTCTTGTAAAAGAAGATATTATTGCAACAATGAAACATCTCATTAAGGTTTATATCGGTACAGAAAGTACAGATGATATTGACCATATGGGAAATCGTCGTATTCGTTCTGTTGGCGAGTTAATGACAAATCAGTTAAAAACTGCATTTAGCCGAATGGAAAGAATTGCAAAAGAAAGAATGGGACTTAAAGAAACAGAAACAATGAAGCCTCAGGATTTGATTTCTATCAAGCCTATCGTTGCTTCTATTAAAGAATTCTTTGGTTCAAGTCAGCTTTCTCAGTTCATGGATCAGGTAAACCCTCTTGCTGAACTTACACATAAACGTCGTCTTAACGCTTTAGGACCAGGTGGTCTTTCTCGTGATAGAGCAGGTCTTGAAGTTCGTGACGTTCACTATACTCACTACGGACGAATGTGTCCTATCGAAACTCCTGAAGGTCCAAACATCGGTCTTATTGTTTCTTTGGCGATTTATGCTAATGTAAACGAATATGGATTCTTGGAAGCTCCTTATAGAAAAGTTGTAGATGGAAAAGCAACAAAAGAAGTTGAATTCCTTACAGCTATGGATGAAGATAAGTACTATATTGGACAGGTTTCTGTGGATATGAAAGAAGACGGAAGTTTTGCTACAGATCAAATTCCAGTTCGCAACAGAGGTGACTATTCATCAAGAAGTCCAGAAGATGTTCAGTACATGGATGTTTCTCCAAAACAGGTTATTTCTGTTTCAGCTGCTTTGATTCCATTCCTAGAGCACGACGATGCTAACCGTGCCTTGATGGGTTGTAACATGCAACGTCAGGCTGTTCCATTGTTGTTCCCAGAACCACCTCGTGTTGGAACTGGTATGGAAGGAAAATGTGCTTACGATTCTGGTGTTCTTATTAAAGCAAAAAGAGCTGGTGAAGTTGTTTGGGTTACATCAGAAGAAATTCGCGTAAAACCAGATAATGCAAAAGACGCTGACGATATTGATACATATATCATGCTTAAATATCAAAGAACTAACCAAGATACTTGTTATCATCAAAGACCAATTGTATCTCTTGGTCAAAAAGTTGAAAAAGGAACTGTTCTTGCTGACGGACCTGCAACTTTTAATGGTGAGTTAGCGCTTGGTAGAAATATTATGGTTGGATTCGTTCCATGGAATGGATACAACTACGAAGACGCGGTTCTTATTTCACAAAGAGTTGTAAAAGAAGATATGTATACTTCTATCCATATTAAAGAATTTACAACTGAAATTCGTGAAACAAAACTTGGTCCAGAAAAGATTACAAGAGATATTCCAAGAACAAGTGAAAAAACTCTTGATAATCTTGATGCCGAAGGTATTATTCGCATTGGTGCTAAAGTTCGTTCAGGTGATATCCTTGTTGGAAAAGTTACACCAAAAAGTGAAACAGAAACAACTCCAGAATTTAAACTTTTGGCTTCAATCTTTGGTGAAAAAGCAAAAGATGTTAAAGATTCTTCATTAAAACTTCCTCACGGAATTGAAGGAACTGTAATTGATATTCAACGATTAAAACGTTCTGAAGGGGACGATTTAAATCCTGGTGTTGATGAAGTTGTAAAAGTTCTTATCGCTACAAAACGAAAACTTCGCGAAGGTGATAAGATGGCTGGTCGCCACGGAAACAAAGGTGTTGTTGCTCGTATTCTTCCAGTTGAAGATATGCCATATCTTGATGATGGTACTCCACTTGATATTTGTTTGAACCCACTTGGTGTTCCTTCTCGTATGAACATCGGTCAGATTATGGAATCAGAACTTGGTCTTGCAGGTTTATATCTTGATGAATGGTATGAATCACCTGTATTCCAATCTCCATCAAATGAGCAGATTGAACAAAAACTTGTAGAAGCTGGATTTAGTCCTGATTCAAAAGCTATTCTTCATGATGGTAGAACTGGGGAACCTTTCCAAAATGCAGTTTTCGTTGGTGTAATTTACTATTTGAAACTTCATCACCTTGTTGATGATAAAATGCATGCTCGTTCAACAGGACCTTACTCACTTGTTACACAGCAACCTCTTGGAGGTAAGGCACAGTTTGGTGGTCAGCGTCTTGGAGAAATGGAAGTTTGGGCTCTTGAAGCTTATGGTGCTGCTAATACTCTTCAAGAATTGCTCACAATTAAATCTGACGATATGAAAGGTCGTACAGATATTTATGAAGCAATCGTTAAAGGTGAACCTTCAACTGCTGCTGGTGTTCCAGAAGCATTTAACGTATTGGTTCAAGAACTTCGTGGTTTGGCTCTGGATTTCACAGTTTATGATGCCAAGGGAAAACAGATTCCGCTTACAGAGCGTGATGAAGAGCTTATTAACAAAGCGGGCTCTAATTTCTAATTTTGGGGGTAAGTAATGCGTGATATTCAAGATTTTGATAGTCTTATGATTAAGCTTGCTTCTCCAGAGGCTATTCGTGCATGGTCTTATGG
Source organism: Treponemataceae bacterium (assembly GCA_036307825.1). GTDB lineage: Bacteria > Spirochaetota > Spirochaetia > Treponematales > Treponemataceae > RGIG9060. The sequence continues at coordinate 31,004 of JAXJWW010000026.1, forward strand.
TGAAGTTAAAAAGCCAGAAACAATAAATTACCGAACTCTCCGTCCAGAGAAAGACGGTTTGTTCTGTGAAAGAATTTTCGGTACTACAAAAGAATGGGAATGTTACTGTGGTAAATTCAAGTCTATTCGCTACAAAGGTGTAATTTGTGATCGTTGTGGTGTTGAAGTAACACACTTCAAAGTTCGACGCGAACGCATGGGACATATTGAACTTGCAGCTCCTGTTTCTCATATTTGGTATTATCGTTCAGTTCCTTCTAGAATGGGACGCCTTCTTGATCTTCAAGTTGCTTCTCTTCGTTCTGTACTTTACTACGAAAAATACATCGTTATTGATGCAGGTGATACAGATCTTAAGAAAATGCAACTTCTTACAGAAGAAGAATATATCGAAGCTCAAGAACGCTACGGTGGTTCATTTACAGCAGGTATGGGTGCTGAAGCAATTAAAACATTGCTTGAAAACATCAATCTTGATGAACTTGCTGCTGAACTTCGTGCAAAAATGATTGAAAAAGGTGCAAAAACTGATAAACAACTTATCAAACGAATTGAAATTGTTGAAAGTTTTAGAGCATCTTCTAATAAATGTTCATGGATGATTTTGGATGTTATTCCTGTTATTCCACCAGAATTGCGACCTATGGTTCAATTGGATGGTGGTAGATTTGCTACATCAGATCTTAATGATTTGTACCGCAGAGTTATTAACAGAAATAATCGTCTAAAAAGACTTATGCAGTTGAATGCACCTGATATCATTATCAGAAACGAAAAACGAATGTTGCAAGAAGCTGTAGATGCTCTTTTTGATAACTCAAAACGCAAACGAGTTGTAAAAGGTGCTTCAAATCGTCCATTAAAATCAATTTCTGACCTCTTAAAAGGAAAACAGGGACGTTTCCGCCAAAACCTTCTTGGTAAGCGTGTTGACTATTCTGGTCGTTCTGTAATCTGTGTTGGTCCAGATTTGAAAATTTGGCAATGTGGTGTTCCTACAAAAATGGCTTTGGAATTATTCAAACCATTTATTATGAGAAAACTCATTGATAAAAATATCGTTTACAATGTTAAGAGAGCAAAAGCGCTTGTAGAACAAGAAGCTGAAGAAGTATTTGCAATTTTGGATGAGGTTGTTAGAGAACATCCTGTTATGCTTAACCGTGCTCCTACATTGCACCGTCTTGGTATTCAGGCTTTTGAACCTGTACTTGTTGAGGGAAAAGCTCTTCGTCTTCATCCGTTAGTTTGTCATGCTTTCAATGCTGACTTTGATGGTGACCAGATGGCTATCCACGTTCCATTGACACAAGCTGCTCAAATGGAATGTTGGACTTTGATGCTTTCTGCAAGAAATATTCTTGACCCAGCAAACGGTAAAACAATTGTTTATCCATCTCAGGACATGGTTTTAGGTATTTATTATCTTACAAAGATTAAACCTAATGCTAAGGGAACTGGAAAACGATTTAGTTCTGTAAACGAAGCTTTACTTGCTGCTGAATCAAAAAGTATTGATTGGCAAGCTGAAATTAAAGTTCCTATTGAAAAGGCTCCTTATTTTGGAAAACTTGTTTCTACAACTGCAGGTCGCCTTGTATTCAATGAAGAAATGCCTGCTGAAGTAGCTTTTGAAAATGAACTTCTTGGTGATAAAGAACTTAAAAAACTTATCGAAAGAGTTTATAAAGAACAAGGTTCTTGGCTTACAGTTCAAATGCTTGATGCAATTAAAGCTGTTGGTTATAAATATGCAACTTTCTTTGGTGCTACAATCTCTATGGGAGATATCCTTATTCCTGAAGAAAAGAAAGATATGATGGATAAGGCTAATAAAGCAGTTGAAGGAATTATGAGAGATTTCCATAACGGTCTTATTACACAAGACGAAAGATATGGTCGTATTCTTGACGTTTGGACAAAAACAAACGAAGAACTTACTGATACCATGATGGATAATCTTTCAAAAGATAAAGATGGATTTAATACTATCTATATGATGGCAACTTCTGGAGCTCGTGGTAGCCGTAACCAGATTCGTCAGCTCGCTGGTATGCGTGGTTTGATGGCTAAATCAAGCGGTGAAATTATCGAACTTCCAATTCGTGCAAACTTTAAAGAAGGACTTTCAGTTATCGAGTTCTTTATTTCTACAAACGGTGCTCGAAAAGGTCTTACTGATACTGCTCTTAAAACAGCGGACGCAGGTTACCTTACTCGTCGTCTTGTTGATATTGCACAAGATGTTGTTATTAATGAAGATGACTGTGGAACAATCAACGGTATTGATTATGCTGCAATCAAAAATGGTGATGAAGTTGTAATTCCATTAAAAGACAGAATCGTTGGTCGCTTTACAATTGAAAGAGTTCTTCATCCTGTTTCAGGAGAAGTTATCTGTGATGTTAATGAATATATTACAGATGAACTTGCTGCAGAAATCGAAGAAGCAGGTGTAGAATCTGTTAAACTTAGAACAGTTCTTACATGTGAATCTAGACATGGTGTTTGTTGTAAATGTTATGGTAGAAACCTTGCTCGTAACAAGATTATTGATATTGGTGAAGCAGTTGGTATTATTGCTGCTCAGTCAATTGGTCAGCCTGGTACACAGCTTACTATGCGTACTTTCCACTCTGGTGGTGTTGCTTCAAAAGTAAGTGAAGACAAAACAATTACTTTCAAATATCCTGTAATTATCAATAGTATTGCAGGTGCACATGTTGAAATGAATGATGGTTCATGGCTCTTTACTCGTAAGGGTTCTATGATGGTAACTCGTATCATTGAAGAATTCGAAATTTCTTCAAGTGATAAACTTCTTGTAAGTGATGGGGATAAAGTATCAAAAGGTACTCCATTAATGGAAAGAAAGGGTGAAGTTGTAAAAGCAAGTGATATTTCTGGTGTAGTAATTAGAGACGGAAAACTTCTTCTTATCGGTCGTGAAATTAAAGAAGAAATCAAGAACGGTTCTAATGTTATCGTTAAAGCTGGAGATATTGTTGCTAAAGATCAAGTTATTGCAACATTTGATCCATATTCTGAACCTATCATTGCTGAAGTTTCAGGTTATGTTCAATATGAAGATATTATTCCTGGTTCAACTTTGGAAGAAGAATTAAATGAAGATAACGGAAATGTAGAAAAGGTTATTACAGATATTCATCTTGATACAAAACAACCTCGTGTATTCATTACTGATGAAGCTGGTAATGAACTTGGAAGTTACTATTTGCCAGGTGGAGCTATCCTTCTTGTTGATGAAAATTCAAGAATCGAAGCTGGTACAACAATTGCTAAGATGCTTAAAGAATCTTCAAAAACAAACGATATTACAGGTGGTCTTCCTCGTGTTTCTGAACTTTTTGAAGCTAGAAAACCTAAAAATCCTACTGTACTTGCACAAATTTCTGGAAAAGTTCAGTTTAAAGGTGTTTCAAAAGGTAAACGCGTTGTATCTGTTCAAGATGTTTATGGAAAATCATTTGATCATCTTGTTCCAATGAACAAACGATTGCTTGTTCGTGATGGTGACGAAGTTGAGGCAGGTGAACAGCTTTGTGACGGTGCAAGAAGCCCACATGATATTCTTGCAATTCTTGGAGAAAATGCTCTTCAAAATTACTTGATGGATGAAATTCAGTCTGTTTATCGATTACAAGGTGTAACTATTAACGATAAGCATATCGGTATTATTGTTCGTCAAATGTTGCGCAAAGTTGAAATTGTTGCTGTAGGTGATACAAGATTTATCTATGGTCAACAAGTTGATAAATATAAGTTCCACGAAGAAAACGACAGAGTAATTAAAGAGGGTGGACAACCAGCTATTGCTCGTCCAATGTTCCAAGGAATTACAAAAGCATCATTGAATATTGATTCGTTCATTTCTGCTGCTTCATTCCAAGAAACAACTCGTGTTCTTACAAATGCTGCAATTGCAGGTGTTACAGATAACTTGCGTGGTCTAAAAGAAAACGTAATTATCGGACATATGATTCCAGCTGGTACAGGTATCAGAAATTACAGAAATGTAAAACTTTTTGATGGAAATGCCACTGATCTTGACTTACAAATGGAAGAAATTCTCGAAAGACGTAAGCAAGAAAAAGAAATGGAATCTCAAGTAGAAGATATTTCTTACGAATCAGAAGAAGAATAATATTTATAATCAATTATAAACTGCAGGGATTGACAATCCTTGTAGTTTATAGTTAAATGTAAAACTCTAGCGATTTATTTTTTTTACTTTGCTGTAAATCGTTAAAATTCGCCAAAATTAACCGGGGTGCTGACCGGTGGTAATATAGGAGAAAAGGCAAATGCCTACAATAAATCAGTTAATTAGACAGGGGCGTAAAACAGCTGCTGCGACAACTAAGAGTCCCGCGCTTCAAGCTTGTCCACAAAAACGCGGTGTATGTACACGTGTTATGACTGTTACCCCAAAAAAACCGAACTCAGCTTTAAGAAAGGTTGCTCGTGTTCGCTTAAGTAATGGAATTGAAGTTACTGCATATATTCCAGGTATTGGACATAACTTGCAGGAACACTCAGTTGTTTTAATTCGTGGTGGTCGTGTTAAGGACCTCCCTGGTGTTCGCTATCACATTATCCGTGGTACAAAAGATACTCTCGGTGTAGAAGACAGAAAACGCGGACGTTCAAAATATGGTGCTAAGCGCCCTAAGGCATAAGGAGAGAGTTAAATGGGAAGAAAGAATAAATCAGTTAACCGTCCTGTAATGCCAGATGTAAAATACAACTCAGTTGTAATTTCTAAATTCGTTTCACGCATGATGTTAGACGGAAAAAAAGCAACTAGTGTACGCATTGTTTATGGTGCATTAGATTTGTTAAAAGCAAAAACAGACAAAGATCCTTTAGAAGTATTCTTAAAGGCTCTTGATAATGTAAAACCTATGGTTGAAGTAAAATCACGCCGTGTAGGTGGAGCAACTTACCAAGTTCCAATTGAAATTCGCGACAGTCGTCGTGAAGCATTGGCTATGCGTTGGGTTATCAATGCAGCTCGTGCAAAAAGTGGACGTGGTATGGATGAACGCCTAGCAGCTGAATTGTTAGACGCATACAACAACACAGGTTCTGCTTATAAAAAGAAGGAAGATACACACAAAATGGCAGAAGCAAACAAAGCTTTTGCACACTATCGCTGGTAGGATTTTTTCTGAAATATCAGTTTAGTGAAAGGGTGAGTTAATTCATTTCTTGACAAACCGTTTATTCTAATTATATTAGGGTAGACGGTTTTTTTTATTTTAAATAAAATTATTCATGTTTTCGTGAATAGTAACAAAAGCGTAAAGATTTCAAATATTTTGCAAAATTTTCATATTTTATTGTAAAGATTTTTAAAAGGGTCTTGCAACTTTTGTAAATAAATTGTATAAAGATAATATCCAATATTTTGGGTAATTGGGTTCTTTGAGAGTCAGGCGGTTTATAAAAATAAAACCGGTAATTTCGTAAAGCTTTAATGTTACAGGGAAAGTAGCATTAATTCAGAAATTTACGACCCGTGGGTGAGGGTAAAATCTGTCGTTGACAGTTTTATATAGATTGAAAAAGCATTCGTGGGTATCTGATTGATTTAGCAAGCTGCTAAATTACGACTCCATGGATGCCAGACCAGTCATTAACCGAAAGATTAGTGATGATAGGTGGTTCCAGAGTTAAACAGTCTGAATGGGATAGACTGATAATTCTACAAAATGTTTAATCTTTAAACTAATCCTGTCATTATTGTATCTTCTCGGACTTATATTGTGTGTACTGAATGTGTAGGTTTCTTTGAAACTATCATTCATTAAAATACAACACATCATTTTTTTTACATGCCTTTAATCTGGTAAGGAGGATCAAATGGCAAAGGAAAAGTTCGAAAGAACCAAACCACACATGAACGTAGGTACTATCGGTCACGTTGACCATGGTAAGACTACACTTTCTGCAGCTATTACTTCACATTGTGCTAAAAAATACGGTGATAAAGTATTGAAGTACGATGAAATCGACAACGCTCCAGAAGAAAAAGCACGCGGTATTACTATTAATACTCGTCACCTTGAATATCAGTCAGATAAGAGACACTATGCTCACATTGACTGTCCAGGCCACGCTGACTATGTTAAAAACATGATCACTGGTGCTGCTCAGATGGATGGTGCTATTCTTGTAGTTTCAGCTCCAGACTCTGTTATGCCTCAAACACGTGAACACATTCTTCTTGCTCGTCAGGTTGGTGTTCCAAAGATCGTTGTATTCTTGAACAAAGTTGACCTTTTGGACGATCCAGAACTTCTCGAATTGGTAGAAGCTGAAGTTCAAGACGTATTGGAATCATACGGATATCCAGCAGATACACCAATTGTAAAAGGTTCAGCTTTTAAAGCTCTTGCAGATGGTGCTTCAGCAGAAGATACAGCTTGTATCGATGAACTTCTTGCAGTTATGGACTCATACTATGATGATCCAGCTCGCCAAGAAGATCTTCCATTCTTGATGCCAATCGAAGACGTTTTCTCAATCTCTGGACGTGGTACAGTAGTTACAGGACGTATCGAACGCGGTATTATCAAAATGAGTGAAGAAGTTGAAATCGTTGGTATTAGACCTACTTCAAAATCAGTTGTAACTGGTATTGAAATGTTCAACAAACTTCTTGATGAAGGTATTGCTGGTGATAACGTTGGTATCCTTCTCCGTGGTGTTGACAAGAAAGACGTAGAACGCGGACAAGTTCTTGCAAAACCAGGTTCAATCAACCCTCACACAAAATTCGAAGGACAAATTTACGTTCTTTCAAAAGAAGAAGGTGGACGTCACAGCCCATTCTTCTCTGGATATAGACCACAGTTCTATTTCAGAACAACTGATATTACTGGTACAATCACACTTCCAGAAGGAGTTGACATGGTTAAACCAGGAGATAACACAAAAGTTATCGGTGAATTGATTCACCCAGTTGCTATGGATAAAGGTTTAAAGTTCGCTATTCGTGAAGGTGGACGCACAATCGCTTCTGGACAGGTTACAGAAGTTCTTAGTTAATTAGATTAACGGATTGAGGCAGAGGCTTAGTTTTTTAGGCTTCTGTCTTATTCCTGGAGGAAAAATGGCTACTGAAAAGATTCGTGTCAGACTCAGAGCATTTGATGTTGAGTTGATCGATCAGAGTGCAAAAGCCATCGTGCAGACTGTACAGAAAGCTGGTGCAAAGGTTTCAGGACCTATCCCACTTCCTACAAGAATTAACAAGGTGACTGTTCTTCGTTCACCTCACGTAAACAAAAAATCACGTGAACAATTTGAAATGAGAACACACAAACGCCTTATTGATATTATCGAGCCATCAGCTGACGTTATGGATTCGTTGATGAAGCTTGAATTGCCTGCCGGTGTTGATGTAGAAATTAAACAATAATTTTTATTGTTTGAAAAACCAGTACGGTCCCCAGGATCAGGGGATGGCGGCTGATGATATTAAAGAAGAACGTTGAGTTTTTCTTTATTTAAGGAGATATCAGAATGAAAGGTCTGATTGCTAAAAAAGTGGGGATGACTCAGGTTTTTGACGAAAATGGTAGCCTTACACCGGTTACTGTAATTCGTGTTGAACCTAACACAGTTATTGCCCGCAAGACAAAGGAAACTGCTGGATACGATGCTGTTGTTCTTGGTCTTGATGATCTAAAGAAAAACAAAGTATCAAAAAGTTACGCAGGTCAATTTCCTGAAAACATCGCTCCAAAAAGAACTTTAAAAGAGTTCCGCGATTTTGATGGAGAAGTTGCTGTAGGTGACGAAGTTGGCGTAGAGCTATTAGATGGTCTTCGTTACGTTGATGTTACTGCAACTTCAAAAGGTAAAGGTTTTCAGGGTGTTATGAAACGTTGGGGTTTCCATGGAGGACGTGCTACCCATGGTTCAAAATTCCATCGAGAACCTGGTGGAACAGGTATGTGTACATCACCTGGTAGAACTTTCAAAAATGTAAAGTTGCCTGGTCGTATGGGACGTGAAAGAGTAACAGTTCAGAATCTTAAAGTTGTAAAAGTAGATACTGAATTGAAAGTTGTGATGGTTCGTGGGGCAGTACCTGGGAATAAAGATTGTACGCTAATTATCAAGAATGCGGTTAAAAAATAGGCGGAGTAACTAGTATGGAAAAGAAAGTATATTCAGTCGATGGTAAAGAAATTCGCACAATTAACCTTGATGACAACGTATTTGGTCTCCCAGTTAATGAAGATGTAATTTATTACGCCATCAACAATGAATTAGCAAACAAACGTGTTGGAACAGCTTGTACAAAAGACCGTTCTGAAGTTCATGGAAGCAATGCTAAACCATATAAACAGAAGGGTACAGGTAATGCACGCCGTGGTGATAAAAAATCACCTTTAACAAGAGGCGGTGGTGTTATTTTTGGACCAAAACCACGTGATTTCAGTTTTGCATTACCTAAAAAGGTAAAAAGACTTGCAATGAAGTCTATTTTGAGTATGAAAGCTCAAGATGATAGACTTACTATAGTTGAGGATTTTACTGTAGAGAGCGGAAAGACAAAAGATCTTGCAGCTGTTCTTAAAAACTTTATTAAAGATGAATACAGAACCGTTGTTGTATTAAAAGACGACGATGCAATGATTAAACGCGCAGGAAACAACATTCCTACCGTTTCATTCCTTTCTTATAATCGCTTAAGAGCACATGATTTGTTCTACGGACAAAAAATTATTATGCTCGAAAGTGCAGCTAAGAATCTTTCAGATTTCTACAATAAGGAGGCAAAATAATGGTATTAGAAGATATCCTTATCGAGCCTGTGTTGTCTGAAAAAGCAACCTTGCTTCGCGAAGAAGGAAAGTACGTTTTCAAAGTACATCCTGACGCAAACAAGTATGAAATTAAGGAAGCAGTACGCCGATTGTTCAACGTAAAAGTTATCGATTGTACTGTAATGAATGTCGGTGGAAAGCTTAAACGGGTTAGAACAAGACCTGGTAGAACTTCCAGTTGGAAGAAAGCAATCGTCAGACTAGCTCCTGGCGAATCCATTAAGGTGTTCGAGGGCGTATAGCTCTTCGGTAGCGTTTAATAAGGGGAACCTAAATGGCTCTTAAAGTATATAAGCCGATTACTGCAGGAACTCGAACTCGTATCGATCTTTGCAGAAACGAATTGACCGCAGATAAGCCAGAGAAGAGCTTATCATCTGGTCTTAAGTCACGCGGCGGACGCGGTGCTGGTGGTCGTATCTCAGTACGTCATCAGGGTGGCGGACACAAAAGAAAGTATCGTGTGATTGATTTTAAAAGGGATAAACATGGAATTCCTGGAACAGTTCGTACAATCGAATATGATCCAAACAGAAGTGCAAATATTGCATTGGTTTTCTATGCTGATGGTGAAAAGAGATATATTATTGCACCTAAAGGTTTGCAAGTAGGTCAGAAAATTCTTTCTGGTGAAAATGCAACACCTACAGTAGGTAATGCTCTTCCATTAGAAGCTATCCCAGTTGGATTTACTGTACATAACATCGAGTTAACACTCGGTCGTGGTGGACAGTTGGCACGGTCAGCCGGCGCTAGTGCACTTGTTGCAGCAAAAGAAGGTGAATATGTAACTATTCGTCTTCCATCAGGTGAAGTACGTCGTGTTCATAAAAAATGTTATGCTACAATTGGTGTTGTAGGTAACGAAGACCGTATGAATACTCAGTTGGGTAAAGCTGGACGCGCAAGATGGCGAGGTATTCGTCCATCAGTTCGTGGTATGGCTATGAACCCAGTTGATCATCCACTTGGTGGTGGTGAAGGCGCTGGTAAAGGACGTAACCCTGTTACTCCTTGGGGACAACCTTGCCGTGGTTACAAAACACGAAGCAAGAGAAAGGTTTCAAACAATTTTATTGTTTCACGCCGAAAGAAGTAATAGGATAGGAGATAACCGTGTCAAGATCTGTTAAAAAAGGCCCTTTTATTGAAAAGAGTCTTTATAAGAAGGTTATTGAAATGAACAAAGTAGCAGACAAGAAAATGATTAAAACATATTCTCGCTGCTCAACAATTATACCTGAAATGGTTGGAAATACAATTTCTGTGTATAACGGCAAAACATGGGTACCTGTGTATGTAACAGAAAACCTCGTTGGGCATAAACTCGGCGAATTTTCTCCTACACGTATTTTCCGTGGACATGCCGGTTCAGATAAAAAGGCTGGTAGATAGGTGAATATGATGGCTGATAAAAGCGGATATATAGCCACTACAAAATTCCTAATAGCATCACCTACAAAGGTTCGCCCAGTAGCAAATGTTATTAAGAGGAAGACCTGTTCAGAGGCTATGGCAATTCTAGAGAATATGCCACAAAAGGGTGCTAAGTTGATTCGCGGAACATTGAAATCTGCGATTTCTAATGCGCTTTTTGCTAACAAAAAGCTTGATGAAGATATGTTGTACGTTAAGGAAATTCGCATTGACGAAGGTCCACGTCTAAAGAGAGTTTGGTTTCGCGGTAAAGGCCGTGCAGATATGCTCTTAAGAAGAATGTGCCATATCTCTGTTGTAGTAGCTGAAAAGGCGGGGGAATAACGTGGGACAGAAAGTAAATCCTATTGGATTGCGCCTTGGTATTAATAAAACATGGCAGTCACGCTGGTATGCAGATCCTCGTGAATATGCAGATTTGCTTCACGAAGACTTAAGAATCAGAAAAATGGTTCTTGCATTACCTGAATGTAACAATGCTGATATCGCAGAGGTTGAAATTGTAAGACATCCTCAACGTGTTACTATTGTTATTCATACAGCCCGTCCAGGTGTAATCATTGGTCAAAAAGGTGCCAATATCGAAAAAATTGGTGCTGAGATTCAAAAGAAATTGACTAAGAAAGTTCAAATTAAGATTAAAGAAATCAAACGAGCTGAAGTCAATGCATCTTTAGTTGCACAAAATATTGCAAGACAACTTGTAAACCGTGCTTCTTTCAGAAAAGCTTTGAAACAATCTTCAAGCAATGCTATGAAAGGTGGAGCACAAGGTATCAAGATTCGCTTAAGCGGACGTCTTGGTGGTGCTGAAATGTCTCGTACAGAAGAATATAAAGAAGGACGCGTTCCTCTTCACACACTTCGTGCAGATATAGATTATGGTTTCGCTGAAGCTCATACAACATTCGGAAAAATCGGTGTTAAAGTATGGGTTTACAACGGAATGATGTATGGACGCGATCAAAATGAGGATGCTGGACAGCTTCTCAAGAAAAATCGTGACCGCAATGAACGTTCAGAAAACTCTGAAAAAAGAGGTCGTTCAAACCGCGGTGCTAAATCTTCAAGGAGTTAGTCATGGCACTTGCACCTAAAAGAGTAATGCACCGTAAGGTGCAAAGAGGTCGAATCGACGGTAATGCAACTCGTGGTTGTAACGTAGATTTTGGTGATGTAGCTCTTGTAGCTCTTGAACCAATCTGGTTATCAGCACGTCATATCGAAGCTGCTCGTGTTGCTTTGAACCGTAAGATTAACCGTAAAGGTCAGGTTTGGATTCGTGTATTCCCAGATAAGCCTATTTCTAAAAAACCTGCTGAAACAAGACAGGGTAAAGGTAAGGGAGCACCTGAATTCTGGGCTGCTGTAATTAAACCAGGCCAGATTCTTTTTGAAATTGGTGGCGTTGATTTGGCTATTGCTGAAGAAGCAATTAGACTTGCAGGAAGTAAACTTCCTATCAAGACAAAAATTGCTTATCGTAACGAAGTTCTTTAAGGAGTTATAAAATGGCAAAAAAAGAAAAAGAATTGTCTTATTCCGAACTCGTTGCAAAACGGAATGAGCTAAAAAAACAGTACATGGATTTAAGATTCCAGATGGTTATTGGCCATGTGGATAATCCCTTGCAAAAACGTACAATGCGTCGTGAAATCGCTCGCATTAATACGCTGATCCGACAAAAAGAAATTGCCGGACAGGATAAGTAGGAGCTGACCCGTGGAAGAACAAGTAGTTCAAAATAAAGCTTCAAAAAGATCTTTTGTTGGTATCGTAACAAGTGACAAAATGGATAAAACTATTGTTGTTTCTGTTGCTACAAAAAAGATGCACAGGCTTTATAAAAAATATGTTACCCGTGTCAAGAAATGCAAGGCACATGATGAAAAGAACGAGGCAAAAATTGGTGACCGCGTTCGTATCGTAGAGTGTCGGCCTCTAAGCAAAGATAAATGCTGGAGACTTGCCGAAATCGTTGAAAGAGCTAGATAAGCTAAGGAGAAAATGGTATGATTCAGATGCAAACAAATTTGAACGTAGCTGATAACTCTGGTGCAAAGCTTGTTCAATGTATTAAGGTAATTGGCGGTTCACACCGTCGCTATGCAAGTATTGGCGATGTAATTGTTGTAGCTGTTAAGGATGCTATTCCTACATCTACAATCAAAAAAGGTTCAGTCGAAAAGGCTGTTATCGTAAGAATTGCTAAAGAATATCGTCGTCCTGATGGTACATATATTCGCTTTGATGACAACGCTTGTGTTCTCATCGACGCAAATAAAAACCCAAAAGGTAAACGTGTATTCGGACCAGTAGCTCGTGAGCTTCGTGATATGGATTACATGAAAATCGTATCACTTGCTCCAGAAGTTCTATAAGGAGATTTGAAATGCAAAAGAAATTTAAAATCCGCAAGGATGACCTTGTAGAAGTTATCGCTGGTAAAGACAAGGGAAAAAGAGGAACAGTAGTTCGTGTTCTTAGCGATAAGGATAGAGTTATTGTTTCAGGTGTTAACCTTGTTAAGAAAGCAATGAGAAAACGCAGTCAACAGGATCGCGGTGGAATTTCTGAAATTGAAGCTCCACTTCACATTTCAAACGTTGCAATCGTTTGTAAAAAATGTGGGCCTGTTCGTATTGGATATAAAATCGACGGCGACAAGAAAATTCGAGTTTGCCGCAAATGTGGAGAAACTCTATAATGAGTAATTACGTACCCCGGCTTAAGAAAGTCTACAATGACAAAATCGCCCCAGAACTCTTCAAAGAGTTAGGATGTAAAACAGTTATGCAAGTACCTGCAATCAAAAAGATTGTAGTGAGCATGGGTGTTGGCGAAGCTCTCACAAACAAGAAACTCCTTGATGCCGCAGTTACTGACCTTACAGCAATTACAGGTCAGAAAGCTGTAAAAACAAGGGCAAAGAAAAGTATTGCTAATTTCAAGCTTCGTGAGGGCAATGAGGTTGGAGTAATGGTAACATTGAGAGGAGCTCATATGTATGAGTTCCTTGATAGACTTATCAATGTTGCATTACCCCGTGTTAAGGATTTCCGCGGAATCAAACCTAATGGATTTGATGGTCATGGAAATTATTCTCTTGGTATCACAGAGCAGATTATTTTCCCTGAAATCGACTTTGATAAAATCGAAAAGGTTTCTGGATTAAATATCAACATTGTAACCAGTGCAATCACTGATAATGATGCACGAGCTCTCCTTATCAAGTTCGGAATGCCATTCAGAAAATAAGGGAGGAGTTCATGGCAAAGAAATCAATGATTATTAAGGCAGAACGCACTCCTAAGTACAGCACAAGAAAAGTTAATCGCTGTCAATGTTGCGGTCGCCCTAGAGGATACTTACGAAAGTTTAAAATGTGTCGTGTTTGCTTCCGTAAGTTAGCAAGTGAAGGCCTAATTCCAGGTGTCACAAAATCCAGTTGGTAGAGTAGGAGAAGAAAATGAGCGTTTCAGACCCAATAGCAGATATGCTTACTAAGGTAAGGAATGCGGCTATGGCCCGCCACGAAAAGGTAGACGTTTCTACATCCAAGCTCAAATTGGAAATCGTGAAAATCCTTAAAACAGAAGGCTATATTAAAAATTTCAAGAAAGTTACACAAGATGGTGTAAATGTAATTAGAATTTTCTTGAAATATGACGAATCAAACGCACCTGTTATTCATGGAATTGAAAAAATTTCTACACCAGGTAGACGCGTTTATTCTGGTTATAAAGATCTGCCCCGTATGTATAATGGATACGGTACAGTTATCGTTTCAACATCTATCGGTGTTACTACAGGTAAAAAAGCAGCCGAAAAGATGGTGGGCGGTGAGTTAATTTGCAACGTTTGGTAATAGGAGGGAGTAATGTCAAGAATTGGTAAACTTCCTGTTGCTATTCCAGCGGGAGTAAAAGTAACTGTGGCAAATAACCTTATCACTGTAGAAGGTCCTAAGGGAAAATTGACACAAGATTATTGTGATTTAGTTTCAATTGAAGTTAAAGAAAACGAAGCTATTGTTACAAGAAAAAATGATACAAAACCAGCTCGTTCAGCACACGGATTGTACCGCAATCTTTTGAACAACATGGTTACAGGTGTATCAAATGGTTTCTCAAAATCACTTGTAATCAATGGTGTTGGTTATCGTGCAGAAGTTCAAGGTGACAAATTGATTTTGAACCTTGGATATTCAAATGACTTTATCGCAACAATTCCAGCAAACTTAACTGTGGCAGTTGACGGACAAAACAAGATTTCAATTTCTGGAATCGATAAACAAGCAGTTGGCGAATATGCAGCTGGTATCCGTAAACTTCGTGGACCTGAACCTTACAAAGGTAAAGGTATTCGCTATGAAACAGAAGTTATCAAGCGAAAAGTCGGAAAATCCGGTGTTAAATAAGGATGTAGCAAGATGTTTAAGAAACTTAATGATAAAGACAGAAAGCGTCTTAAGAGAAAAATTCACATCCGCAAACGGTTGCATGGAACTGCAGAACGTCCTCGTATGACTGTTACACGCAGTAACTGTAATTTGTATATGCAGATAATTGATGATGATGCCGGAAAAACTCTTGCATCAATTTCAACATTGGAAAAAGAGTTTGCTTCTTTGAAACCTAATACAGACGGTGCAGCTAAATTAGGTGAAGAATTTGGAAAACGCATTCTTGATAAAAACATCAAGACTGTAGTTTTTGATAGAAACGGTTATCTTTACCACGGTGTAGTAAAAGCACTCGCAGATGGTGCTAGAAAAGCCGGAGTAGAGTTCTAGGAGAAGCTATGGATCATCAGAAAAATTTTGATAGAGATCAGCCAAAAGAATTTGTTGAAAAACTTATCAAGTTAAACCGTACAGCAAAAGTTGTAAAAGGTGGACGCAGATATTCTTTCTCAGCATTGACAATTGTTGGCGATAAAAAAGGTAGAGTTGGTTTTGGTTTTGGTAAAGCCAACGATGTAACAGAGGCTATCAGAAAGAGTATTGATAAAGCTAAGAGAAATCTTGTGACTGTTCCTCTTAAAAATGGAACAATTCCACACGAAATCCAAGCTGAATTCAAAAGCTCATCTGTTCTTCTTAAACCTGCTTGTTCAGGAACAGGTATTATTGCAGGTGGACCTGTAAGAGCTGTTCTTGAAGCTGCTGGTGCTACTGACGTTATGTCAAAATCTTTAGGATCAAACACTTCTGTAAACGTAGTTCGCGCTACTTTCGAAGCTGTTAAAGGTCTTATGGATGCTCGCGTGGTAGCTAAAAACAGAAGTAAAACTCTAAAAGACTTATGGGGTTAATCAATGGCTAAGAAGGTTAAAGTAACACTAATTAAGAGTACTATCGGACAGAAGCCTGCTAAACGCGCAACTGTAAGAAGTCTCGGGTTGAAAAAAATTAACTCAACTGTGGAACACGAATTAAATCCTGCTATTGCTGGTATGATTGCTTCTGTTTCACATCTTGTTAAGTGCGAGGAGTTAAACTAATGTCAGATTTCGTACTCAGTGCCCCACAAGGTGCAAACAAAAATACAAAAAGAGTAGGACGAGGAACAGGATCTGGTCTTGGTTCTACAGCTGGACGCGGAAACAAGGGACAACAGTCCCGTTCTGGCGGAAAGGTTTACGTTGGATTTGAAGGTGGACAGATGCCTTTGTATCGCCGTATTGCTCAACGCGGATTTTCAAACTATCCGTTCAAAAAGGAATACGCTATCTTCAATCTTAGAGATTTAGAAGCTAAATATGCTGATGGTGAAACAGTTAACTTTGAATCATTAGTAATGAAAGGGCTTTTAAAGAAAGCAAATCTTCCAGTAAAGATTTTGGGAGACGGTGAAGTTACAAAGAAATTAACTGTGGCTGTTGAAAAGGTTTCTGCTTCTGCAAAAGCAAAAATCGAAAAAGTAGGCGGATCAGTTGTTCCTTGTGCAAAAACTGTTTCAGAAGAATAAATTAGCGGGAATTTGAAATGGCAAATAATCCAATTGTTAATATGTTTAAAGTAAAAGAACTTCGAAGTCGAATTTTCTTTACATTAGTTGTTCTCGCGGTTTATCGTTTAGGTAGTGTTTTAACAATACCTGGAATAAATCCTCAGGCTTTGACATCATACTTCGAGTCTTTGACTCGAGGTAATGCCTTCGTAGACTATATGGACTTTTTTGCCGGTGGTGCCTTCTCTAATTTCTCTGTGTTCATGCTTGGTGTTATGCCATACATTTCAACTCAGATTATTATGCAGTTGGCACTTATCATCTTCCCTTCTTTAAAAAGACTTGCACAGGAAGATGGTGGACAAAAAAGAGTTCAGAAATGGACACGTGTAGGTACAGTTTTTGTATGTCTTATCCAGTCTATGGCTGTAACTGTTTATGCTGCTAGTATTCCTGGTGCTGTTGTAATTTCAAGTTCTGTATTGTTTAAAATTATTGCAATGATTACTGTTACAACAGGTACTATGGTTACTATTTGGCTTGGTGAACAAATTACTGCTAGAGGTATCGGAAATGGTATTTCAATGTTGATTTTTGCTGGTATCGTTGCTCGACTTCCATCAGCTGTATGGGAATTGGGAAGAATGGTAAAAGCTGGCGAAATCAATATCGTTTTCGTAATTGTTGTAATTTTCATGTTCGCTGGAATTGTTGCACTTGTAGTTTACGAACAACAAGGTCAAAGAAAGATTCCAGTGCATTATGCAAAACGCGTTGTTGGTCGTAAAATGTACGGCGGACAAAGCACTTACATACCATTTAAAATCAATCCATCAGGAGTTATCCCTGTAATTTTTGCTTCTTCTTTCTTAACATTCCCATTGCAAATTGCAACAAGTTTGGGACCAAATGTTAGATGGTTGAATAAACTTGCAGCATTCCTTGATCCTGTTGGACTTTGGTATAATGTTTTCTTAGTTTTGTTAATCGTTTTCTTTGCATACTTCTACACACAGGTAACACTGAACCCCACTGAGATTGCAAAAAACGTTCGTGAAAACGGAGGTTCTATTCCTGGAATTAGAACTGACAAAATGGAAGAATACATGCAAAAAGTATTGAACCGACTCGTGCTGCCAGGTTCATTATACCTTGCTGTAATTGCTGTTTTACCAACAATCATACAGAATCTTTTTGGATTCCCACAATCAATTTCTATGTTGATGGGTGGAACTTCATTGTTGATTCTTGTAGGTGTTGATTTGGACACAATGAGCCAGGTTGAAGCTATGATGAAAATGCATCATCAAGATGGATTAGTTAAAAAGGGCAAGTTGCGCTCAAGAAATCTTTAGATTTTTTGTTGTAACTGGTAGAATAACTTTGAAAAATAGTGTTTAATGGTTGGTATCGAATTGTAAATCATTGCGATTTGCCATGATTCGATATCACTAACACTATTTATTATCCAGGGGGATATTATGAAAGTGCGAACCAGCGTAAAGCCTATTTGCGACAAGTGTAAGGTTATCAAACGATTTGGTATTGTAAGAATCGTTTGTACAAATCCAAAACATAAGCAAAGACAGGGCTAAGGAGTATTAGATGGCTCGAATTGCGGGAGTTGACCTCCCTAATAAGCATGTCAACATTGCATTGACTTATATTTATGGTATTGGACGTTCATCTGCAGACGAAATCTGTGAAAAGGCTAAAATTGACCCTAACAGAATGATGAATGATCTTTCTCAAGATGAAGTAGGTGTACTTCGTACTTTGATTGATAACGAATACAAAGTAGAAGGACGTCTTCGTTCAGAAATTGGTTTGAATATCAAGCGCCTTATGGATATTGGCTGCTATCGTGGTCTTCGCCACAGAAAGGGATTGCCTGTTCATGGACAGCGCACTCGTACTAACTCTCGAACTCGCAAAGGTAAGAAAAAGACCGTTGCAGGTAAGAAGAAGTAAAGCATAGGTGGAGGAAAACTTAAGTGGCTACCGTAAAAAAACGAAAAGAAAAGAAAAGCGTTTACGAAGGTAACGTTTATATTCAAGCAACTTTCAATAATACAATTGTAACTATTACAGACCTTAACGGGAATGCTTTAGCATGGGCATCTTCTGGTGGACTCGGATTCAATGGTGCAAAAAAATCAACACCATTTGCTGCACAAACTGTAGCTGAAACTGCTGTTCAAAGAGCTGCTAGCTATGGACTTCGCGAAGTTCATGTATATGTTAAAGGTCCAGGTGTCGGACGCGAATCAGCTGTCCGTTCTCTCGGTGCAATGGGGCTTAAAGTTAAATCAATTAGTGATGTAACACCTATTCCACACAATGGATGTCGCCCTAAGAAAACACGCCGCGTTTAATGAAGGAGAACAGCTAGTATGGCAAGATACACAGGTCCTGTTTGCCGTTTGTGTAGAACAGAACAGAAAAAACTTATGTTGAAAGGTGATCGCTGTAAGAGTGATAAATGTCCTCTCAACAAAAAAAGAGCTGCTCCAGGAAAAGATCCTAAATCAAGAACTGGAAAACGCAGTGAATATGGAATTCAGCTTCGTGAAAAACAAAAATTAAAGAGAATGTACGGAATGCTTGAAAAACAATTCCGTCTTTTCTTTGATCGTGCTTCACGTATGCCTGGAGTTACAGGTGACAACCTTATCCGTTTGCTTGAAAGCAGACTTGATAATGTTGCTTTCCGTATGCATTTTGCTTCAAGCCGTTCACAGGCTAGACAAATTGTTTCTCATGGACACCTCTTGGTAAATGGAAAAGCTATCAATGTTCCTAGCTACATGGTAAAACCAGGTGATGTTATTGAAGTAAAAGAAGCAAGCAAAAAATGCGTAACAATTCTTGAAGCTTTAAAAGAAGTTTCAAAGTCCGGTGTTTATCCATGGATTGATCTTGATATTGATGCACAAAAAGGAACATTCGTTTCTTATCCAGAACGTGCTGATGTAACTGATCTTGCTGATATTAAAGAACAGCTCGTGGTTGAGCTCTATTCTAAATAAGGAGTTCGGATGGCCCGCAAAAATCTGCTTAAAGGATTTAAGAAACCTAAAGGGATTAATTTTGAACATGTTGAAAATAATTCTAACTATGGAAAATTTTCAGCTTATCCCTTTGAACCTGGTTTTGGTACTACAGTAGGAAATACTCTTCGCCGAGTGTTGTTATCATCAATTCAAGGCTACGCAGTTAGTTCTGTAAGAATTACATCTTACGACGCTGATGGTGTTCCTCATGTAATATCCAGTGAATTTGAAACAATTCCTAATGTTGTAGAAGATACCTTGGAAGTTTTGAATAGTATAAAACAGATTCGATTGCGGCTTCCCGAGGACGTTGAGCAGGATACATTCCTGTTTGAGTTCAAAGGACCGGGAGATGTTACAAGTAACGATTTCGACAAAGGTTCACAGCTTGAAGTTTTTACAAAAGATTTACACCTTTTTACAATGATGGAAGGTGCTCATCTTGAATTTGAAGTGCAAGTAGATCTTGGTCGAGGTTATGTTCCTGCTGATACAAATGAGCAATACATTGAAGTTGTTGGTACAATTCCAATGGATGCAATTTTTACTCCAATTCAGAAGGTAAAATATTCTATTGAACCTTGTCGTGTTGGTCAGCGCAACGATTACGATAAACTTATCTTGGAAATTTGGACTGATGGAACAATTGCTCCTGATGACGCATTGGCAGAAGCTGCAAAAATCGCAAAGGATCATTTTGCTATTTTTGTCAATTTTAATGATACTGAAGTTGGAAATGGTGAAGAAGTTGATGAAGTTTCAGAAAAAATTCGTCAATTATTAAATACTCCTGTTGAAGAACTTGAACTTTCAGTTCGTTCATCAAACTGTCTTAAAAATGCAAACATCCGAACAATCGGTGAATTGACAAAGAAGACAGAGGAAGATATTGCCAAGACTCGAAACTTTGGTAAGAAGAGTTTGACTGAGATAAAAGAAAAACTCCAAGAGTGGAATCTTAATCTTGGTATGACAGATTATAGTTCGTTAAAGAACTCTGTCAATTTATCAAAGAAGGAAGAATCAGATGAATCATAAGAGTGGTTTTAACGCACTTTCACGCACATCTTCACATCGTCGTGCTATGTTGCGAAATATGGTAACTTCTCTTTTCAGATATGAACGCATTACAACAACTAAAGCAAAAGCTAAAGAAGTTCGTAAAGCTGCTGAAAAGTTAATTACACGTGCTAAAGTAGATTCTGTTCACAACAGAAGAGAAGCTGCTAAATTCATTCAAGACGAAATTGTATTAGCAAAACTTTTTACAAATATCGGTCTTAGAATGAAAGACAGAAATGGTGGTTACACCAGAATGCTAAAACTTGGTTTTAGACAAGGGGATGCAGCTGATATTGTTATTCTTGAGTTGGTAGATTATCAGCTTGATTCTGACAACAAGTCTTCAAAAAAAGACGACAAAAAGAAAGCTGACGGAAAAAAAGCAACTTCAAAGAAAGCAGCTGAAAAAAAATCAACTGCTAAAAAATCAGAAAATGCAGACGCTCCAGTAGCTGCTGAATAATGATAATAGGAGTAAACTATGTCAAAATCCCATCGCGGAAAAGGTATTCGTGACCAAGTAGCACACGGACGCGGAACTTGTGCACGTTGTAAAAAAGACGGAATCAAAATTCTGTACGATCAAGAAATTGATGGACAAAAGGCAAAAATTTGCAAATACTGCAAAGCTGCTATTAAAAACGGAAAAACTGTTTAATTGTTTGAATGTCAATTTTTTAGGCTGTCTTCGATAAAATCTATTTTTAGATTTTGGGCAAGGCGGCCCTTTTTTTTGTCAAAATAATACATAGACACAAAAAAGCAATTAGGATATAATTTGTCCAATAGAGTTATTTTAAAAACTCAAAATCTATCTATGTATGATGCAAAAATGTTAAGCATCAAGTGGAGGAAAAAAATGAAAATGTCAGGTAAAATCCTTGCTGTAGCTTTGGCTTTGGCAATGTTGATGTTTGCTGGATGTGCAAAAGAGGAAAGCAATACAGTTAAAATTGGTGGTATCTTCCCTCTATCAGGTGATGTTGCTGTTTACGGTGTTGAATGTCGTAATGGTGTTGAAATGGCTATTAGCGAAATCAATGCAAATGGTGGTATCAAATTTGTAGAACAAGATGAAAATGGAAATCCTGTTGAAGTTTACAAAATGATTGAATTGGTAGCAGAAGATGATGAAGGAAATCCAGAAAAATCAGTTAATGCTTACAAAAAACTTGTTACAAAAGATAAGGTAAATACAATTGTTGGTTCATTAACATCTGGTTGTACAGCTGCTATTACTTCTTTGGCACAAGCTCAAAAAGTATTGATGGTAGCTCCTGCTGCAACAATGACAAGTATCACAGATGCTGGTGACTACGTTTTCAGAGCATGTTTTATTGACCCATTCCAAGGAACAGTTGGTGGAAAATTTGCTGCAGAAAACTTAGGAAAAACAAAAGCTGCTGTTCTTTATGATATCACAAACGATTACTCAGTTGGATTGTACACAAACTTCAAAGTTGCTTTTGAAGCTGCTGGTGGAAAAGTTGTAGCTGAAGAATCATACGCAAAAGGTGATATGGACTTTAACGCACAACTTACAAAAATCAAAAATGCTAACCCAGATGTAGTTTACTTACCAGATTACTATGCAACAGTTGCATTGATTGCAAAACAATTAAGAGCTCAAGGAATCAATACTCCTATCGTTGGTGCAGATGGATGGGGTGGAATCGTAGATAACGCAGGTGATGAAGTTCTTAACGGATTCTATTCAGACCACTATGCTGCTGACTCAACAGATGAAAAAGTAGTAAAATTTGTTGAATCATACAAAGCTGCTTACAATTCACTTCCAGTATCTTTTGCTGCTCTTGGATACGACTGTATCTATATGTTAAAAGATGCTTTTGAAAAAGCTAACACAACAGATATTGCTGCTGTTAGAGATGCATTTAACGCAACAAACGGTTCTTATGTAACAGGAAATCTTACATTTGATGAAAAGAGAAATCCTATCAAATCAGCTGTAATGATGGAAATCGTTAAACAAGATGGAAAATTAACACCTGTTTACAAAGCAACTGTTAATCCATAAGTTTAGATTATTTACTAAAAGCAAGAAATTGCTATATTAGAATAATTAAAAGCGAACGCAAAGATTTTTTCTTTTGTGTTCGCTTTTTTTTGTTTATTACTATTTACCTATGTTTGTTTTAAGTGTAAAATGTATTGTGAAAAAATATGATAAAAGTTCGTCTATAAAGTTTTGTAATTAGAATTTGGCGGATTTTGGAGGATATGTGGAAACTAGTTCTATGTTTGTCCAGCAACTTGTCAATGGTATATCCTTGGGAAGTATCTATGCTTTGATAGCATTGGGATACACAATGGTTTACGGAATTGTAAAGTTGATTAACTTTGCCCATGGGGATATTCTCATGGTTGGTGCTTATGCTGGTTATTTTGTTTTGATGGCTTTTGGTGCAAATCCATGGACTTTTTGTTTAGCAATGATTTTTGCAATGATTGTTTGTGCTATTTTAGCAATTTTAATAGAAAGATTTGCTTATAGACCTCTTCGTTCAGCACCTAGATTAAATTCTTTAATTACAGCGATTGCGGTATCTCTTATTTTGCAAAACGGTGCTAGAGTTATTCCTTTTATTGGTCCAGATCCAAGACAGTATCCTACAATGGCAACTGTAAATGTTAATTTAGGATTTGTTTCAATTTCAAATATTCAGTTGATTGTTATTGTTCTTTCTGCTGTTTTGATGATTGCTTTGAATTATATTATCAATTATACAAAAACAGGAAAAGCAATGCGTGCAGTTTCATTTGATATGCATGCTGCAAGTTTAATGGGAATTTCTGTAAATAAAACTATTGCATTTACCTTTGCTCTTGGGTCTGTTTTAGCAGCTGCTGGAGGAATTTTGTATGCAAGTGCTTATCCTCAAATTAACCCAACAATGGGAACAATGCCTGGCTTAAAAGCCTTTGTTGCTGCTGTTCTTGGTGGAATTGGGTCTGTTCCAGGGGCTATGTTAGGTGGATACATTCTTGGAATTTCAGAAACAATGACTAAAGGATTTTTGTCATCTCAATATGCTGATGCAATTTCATTTGCAATTCTTATTATCATTTTGCTTGTAAAACCTACAGGAATTATGGGCAAAAATGTAAGAGAAAAGGTTTAGGAGTAGGCTATGAAAAAAATGAATCGTGTTTACAGAGATATGCTTATTCCTTTTGTAGTTGCAATTTTAGCTTTAGTGCTTCCTGCATTGTTGATTAAGTTTGGTTTAATTGATGCATATACTGCTCAAATTATCACTTTGGGTGGTGTAAATGCTATTATGGCAATTAGTGTAAATATCATTTGTGGTATTACAGGACAACTTTCACTTGGTCAAGCCGGATTTATGGCTATAGGTGCATATTCTTGTATCTTTTTAACTCAAAATTGTGGTATTCCTCTAGTTATTAGTATAATTATTGCAGGTTTGATAACTTCAATCTTTGGTTTTTTAATTGGATTTCCAACACTAAAATTGACAGGTGATTATCTTGCAATCGTTACTTTAGGTTTTGGTGAAATTATCCGTGTAGTTTTAATTAACTTAAAAACAATTACTGGTGGTGCAAACGGAAAAAGATTTGAAGATCCTTCAGTTATCATGATGCAAGCATTTCCAGAAAAAGCATATTTTATGGTAATTGGTGCTTTGATTTTAGTGATTGTTTTATTACAAAACTTTTTGCGTTCAACTTATGGTCGTGCTATTAAAGCTGTTCGTGAAGATGAAATTGCTGCAAACTCAAACGGAATTGGCGTTTTCAAATATAAGATGGTAGGATTTGTAATTGCAGCTTTCGTTGCCGGTGTTGGTGGTGGATTATACGCTGCATTTATCGCATTTATCAAACCAGATCTTGCTTCATTTAACAGAAGTATCGATTATTTGATTTATGTTGTTCTTGGTGGTATGGGTTCAATTACAGGCTCAGTTTTAGCAGCTTTCGTATTAACTTATCTACAAGAATTCTTGCGTTTCTTAAAAGATTTCCGTCTTTTGATTTATCCATTGATTTTGATTGTAGTTATGCTTTATCGCCCACAGGGATTACTTGGAATGAAAGAACTTTCTTTTGTAAATACTTTTGATAAATTTGTAAACTGGGTAAAGACAAAGAAAAATCAACCTAAGGTAAAAAAAGTGACTGAAAAAAAAGAAGGAGGTTCCGATGTCTAACGAATCTTCATTAGTGCTTCAAGCAAATGATATTTCTATCGTTTTTGGTGGATTACGAGCTGTAAGTAATTTTTCTTGCGAACTAAAAAAAGGTGAACTCGTTGGATTGATTGGTCCAAACGGTGCTGGAAAAACTACTGTTTTTAATATGCTTTCTGGTGTTTATAAACCTACAGAAGGCGAAATTGACTTTTGGGACAAAGAAAACAAAGTTCACATTATTGGAAAGAAAACTCCTGCAAAGTTAAATCAAATTGGTATCGCTAGAACTTTTCAGAATATTCGTTTGTTCAATAATTTAACTGTAAGTGAAAATGTAAAAATCGCTTTACATTCTCATAGAAAAGTAAATCCTATTGATGTTTTGCTTAGAACTCCAGCTTTTAGACGAGATGAAAAACGAATGACTGAAAAAGTTAATCAGTTGCTTTCACTTTTCAAAATTGACCACAAGGCTGATGAATTGGCAAAAAATCTTCCTTATGGTGAACAACGTAAATTGGAAATTGTTCGTGCCTTGGCTGCAAATCCAAGTTTGTTGCTTTTGGATGAACCTGCTGCAGGTATGAATCCTCAAGAAACTGATGAACTTATGAAGTTGATTGCTTTTATTCGAAAGGAATTTAATTTGACAGTTCTTCTTATCGAACACGATATGCATTTGGTTATGGGAATTTGTGAACGCTTGATAGTTTTGGACTACGGAAGAATTATTGCAACTGGAAATCCTGAGGAAATTAGAAAAAATCCTGCTGTAATTAAGGCTTATCTAGGAACAGAAGGAGAATAGTTGACTATGCTAAAAGTAACAGATTTAACAGTACATTACGGAGCAATTCAGGCTTTAAGAGGAATTTCTTTTGATGTAAATCAAGGTGAAATCATCACTCTCATCGGTTCAAATGGAGCAGGAAAAACAACAACATTGCACTCTGTTTCAAATATTATCAAAAAAACTTCTGGTAAAGTTGAGTTTGAAGGTGCAGATATTACAAATGTTTCGCCAGACGCTATCGTAAAAACAGGTTTGATTCAAGTTCCAGAAGGAAGACGAGTTTTTGCAAATATGAGCGTTAAAGAAAATTTGGAAATGGGTGCTTATACAAGAAAAGATAAAGCTGGAATTAAAGCTGATATGGAAATGGTTTACGGACTTTTTCCTCGCTTAAAAGAAAGAATTAAACAGCTTTCTGGAACTTTATCTGGTGGGGAACAACAAATGTTGGCTATGGGTCGTGCTTTAATGTCTAAGCCAAAATTGCTTTTGTTGGATGAACCTTCAATGGGACTTGCTCCAATTTTGGTTGATGAAATTTTCTCAATTATCCAAGAAATCAATAAAACAGGTACAACAATTTTATTGGTTGAACAAAATGCTTTCAAAGCTCTTTCCATTGCAGACCGCGCATACATCTTAGAAACCGGTACAGTAATTAAAAGCGGGAAGGCTAGCGATTTAATAAACGACGAAGCTGTAAAATCAGCTTATTTAGGCGGATAAGCAGAACTTCATTTATATTGTAGAATTGATAAAAACTTCTCCTAAAATAGTGTGGAAGTTTTTATCTAAAGTTTGCGTTGCAAACTTTATTATCAACTGCTGTTTCTCTTTCTGATACGAAACAGCATAAAAAGTCAGTTCATAAAACTGTTCTGGCAACGTAGTTTCTAGCCAGTTTTACTCATTGACTTTTAAGGGGGAAAATATGATTATTGCAAGTGTAATGACAAGAAATCCACTCTATGTTCGTCCTGAAATGACTGTTACAGAAGTGCGTGAATTAATGACAAAAGAAAAAGTAGGAAAACTTCCTGTTCTTGATAAACATGATAATCTTGTTGGTATTGTTACCAAAAAAGATTTGGTAAATGCAGGACCATCTGCTGCAACTACATTGGATATGTATGAAATCAGTTATCTTCTTTCAAAATTAAAAGTTGAAAAGGTAATGGAAAAAAATGTTGTTACAGTAAAAGAAACTGAAGTTGTGGAAGAAGCTGCAAGAATTATGGCTGATAAGGGGATTACTTGTTTACCAGTTATGAAGGATAATCTTCTTGTGGGAATTATCACAGAAAGTGATTTGTTTAGAGTTTTTGTTGATATGTTTGGAACTCGTCATCAAGGAGTTCGTATCACTTTCTCAATGGACGAAAAACCAGGTCAGCTTGCTAAAGTTGCAAAAGAATTAGCAGAACTTGGCGGAAATATCGTTTCGTTGGTTACTTTTGATGGCGATGATATGTCTAAAAAACGATGTACTTGCAAAATTTGTTCTCTTTCACTTGAACAAGTAAAAGATGTTTTTGAAAAATTGCAAGTTCAAATCGAAGACATTCGTTAATATATTTTTTATATGAAAGAAACCATACGTGTTCTACTTGATGAATTTGTAAGAAAAACTCTCGTACCTTTTACAGAAGCGGATGTTAGTAAGTATTTACTAAAGAAAAAACATCCTTGTAGTTCTGATAAAATACGGGAGTATTTACAGAATTCTTCAAATGTTTTTGTAGATATGTATGGAAAATATTTTTCGCGGGCAGGGATATTTTCAGAACGATATTTTTCTTTTGTTCCAACAAAAACAGAAGTTGAAAATGGATATTTGGTGATAGGTCATAGAATTATGCCTTTTGCTGATCCTGAAATTTTGCCTTGTGATTTACATTTCTTTTTTTGTGGCGATATGATTGGTAAAAAAAATGTTGTAGTAAATAGCCACGACATTTATCCTCTTTATCAATTTTTTGGTGAAGAATATGTACCTCAAATTATTGCGCAAGATCCTGCAAATTTTTTTCTTGATTTATCAGAGACAGATTTTGAATTGCCCTCTCAAGTTAATCTTACAGTTTTAAACCTTGAAAATTTTTACAAAAAAGTTGATTTTAAAGTAGGTGATAGAATTGTAGCTCTTGTTTCTGATTGGGATAAAGGATTTGTAAATATTGCTCCTTTTAGAAAGAGAAATTCAAATCCTTTTGAACAAACATCAGTAGATGCAAAGCGTGAAAAATGGGAAGCTGCATTTGAAAAATCACTTGTAACTTCTTTAGACAATTTTGGTCCTTGTTCTAGTATCGAAGAGCAGTTTGTTTTTGCATATTTAAATAATATCGAAAAATTTTGTGTAACTCATTGTTCTTCTATACAAGAAGTTTTAGCAAAATCAAATAAGTTTGAATTTACTCTCTATGGTGTGGAAACTCGTCTTTGGTTTAAGGATAAAGAAATTCCTGCAATGAATCCTAAAATGATGATGATGAATCCTCCTGAAGAATATCTAGAACATTTGCCAAAAAAGGAAACTAAAATAGAAAGTATTCTTAATCGCTTGGGGTTACTTGTTCCTGAATGGGTTTTTGATGGTTTTATTTTAGATTTATTATTTAACAAAGAAAATGATTTTGACAAGATTATAGAAAAAATAGTTCCGGACTTAATTGTACTTGATGATTCTGACTACAAATCAATTATGTTGCATTTAGAGAAAAAATATGATATTCTTCGCAAAGGATATAATTGGTTTGCCGATTATCATTTTGCAAAGTATCGGCACGAAACCTTGGAATTATATTCAAAAATTGTTGCAGTATTTTACGAGATTGAATATCAAAAGGTAAATTTGCAAGAATTAGATCAACAGCACTTGGTTATTTTAACTCAACTATCAGGACATGTTTCAAGTTTGATTTATTCTTTTACACAGCAAGACAGTTTTTCTGAAAAGGATTTATCAACTTTAGAAGCGTCCTTAGAAGGAATGAACTTTAATTTTGAAGAAAGTGCAAAAGTGATAAAAGGTAATCTTTTGGAACTGCAAAAGCGAAAGTTTGGAATTGTTCGCAATTTGGAGGACAAAAATGAATAATGAAGTAAATATCGAAGAATTAATTGAAAAAGGTTCTGTTTTAATTGATATAGAAGGTTCTTCTACTAAAGAAGTATATAAAAATGTTGTTTCTAAAATTGAATATCCAAAGGGGCTAACTCCTGAAAATTTGTATACAGAATTATGTCAACGTGAGGATCTTATGAGTACAGCGGTAGGGAATGGTATTTCACTTCCACACTCTCGCTATCCTATTTTGAAAAATGGCGAAGATCAACGCATCATTGTTTGTTACTTAAAAGAACCATTACAGATGAATGCACCTGATGGTAGACTTGTTAGTACAATGTTTATTTTACTTACAAGTAGTCCTCAGTTTCATCTTAAAGTTCTTTCCCAGTTGGCTTTTTTGTTTCAAAACAAAGAGTTTAGAAAAACTTTGGAAAATAAACCACAAAAAGCAGAACTTTTAGAAGCTATTAAAAAAGTTCTCTAAAATTTTTGCAAAAACGAGGAACACTATGAATGTAAAAGGACTAGATGCCGCCGCATTGTCAATTAGAAGTTTGTCAATGGACGCCATTCAGAAAGCGAAGTCAGGACATCCTGGTATGCCGCTGGGCTGCGCTGAACTTGGAGCAATGCTTTATGGAGAATTGTTGACTCATAATCCAAAAGACCCTGCTTGGATAAATCGTGATAGATTTGTACTTTCAGGTGGTCATGGTTCTATGTTGTTGTATTCCGCCCTTCATCTTAGCGGATACGATGTTTCTTTAGATGATATTAAGGATTTTAGACAACTTGGTTCAAAATGTGCTGGACATCCAGAATACGGAGTTACACCAGGAGTTGATGCAACAACTGGCCCTCTGGGACAAGGAATTGCAATGGCTGTTGGTATGGCAATGGCAGAAACAATGTTGGCTGAAAAATTCAATACAAAAAATCATAAAATCGTTGACCATTATACATACGTTCTTTTAGGTGAAGGTTGTTTGATGGAAGGTGTTTCTTCTGAAGCATCAAGTTTGGCTGGACACTTAAAACTTGGAAAATTGATTGTTTTCTACGACGAAAATCGTATCAGTATCGATGGTTCTACAGATATTACTTTAACAGAAGATATTGCAACTCGCTATCAATCTTATGGTTGGCAAGTATTACAAGGTTCAATGTATGATTATCAACAAATTTCTGATTTAGTTGAACAAGCAAAAAAAGATGATAGACCTTCTTTGATTATGCTAAAGTCAGAAATCGGGAAAGGTGCTCCTACTGTTGTTGGAAAATCAGCTGCACATGGAGCTCCTCTTGGAGAAGAAGGTGTAAAAGCTGCAAAAGAATTTTTAGGCCTTCCTTTAGATAAAGATTTTTATGTTGTTCCTGAAGCTTATGAATATTTTGCTTCTAAAAAAGATGAAATTGCAAAAAAATATGATGCTTGGCAAGAAGAATTTAAAGCTTGGGCATCAGAAGAAAAAGAATTAAAAGCTCTTTGGGATGCAATGATGTCTGGAAATCCTATTGCGGTTGAAGATAAATTTCCTACTTACACAACTGAAGATAAACTTGCAACTCGTGCTGCTAGTGGAGCTATGCTTCAAGTTTTGGAAAAAATGTATCCAGGATTAGTTGGTGGTTCAGCTGACTTGGAAGGTCCAAACTCATGTAAATTAAAATCAAGTTCTTATTTTTCAGCAAATGATAGAACTGGAAGAAATATTCATTTTGGAATCAGAGAATTTGCAATGACTGCTATTTCAAACGGAATGGCTTTACACGGTGGATTAAAACCTTTCTGTGCAACCTTCTTAGTTTTTGCTGATTATATGAAAGCAGGAATTAGACTTGGTTCTTTGATGAAGTTGCCTGTACTTTACATTTTTACACATGATTCAATTTATGTAGGAGAAGATGGTCCAACTCATCAACCAATCGAAACTGTAACTTCTTTAAGAACAATTCCTGGTGTTCAAGTTTTACGCCCAGGTGATGCTCAAGAAACAGAACTTGCTTGGTTAATGGCAAGTGAAAGCAAAGATCATCCTGTTTGTATTCTTTTGACTCGCCAGAATTTGCCAGTTTACGAAAAAGCAGATCCAGATTGGAAAAATACAATTCGCTGTGGTGCTTATGTTGCATATAACTGTGAAGGGGATGCTGATGTAACTGTTCTTGCAACTGGTTCAGAAGTTTCTCTTGCTATTGATGCTGCAAATATCGCAAAATCAAAAGGAAAAAATGTTCGTGTTCTTTCTGTAATTGATAGAGAACTTTTTGCAAATCAACCAGAACAATTACAAGCAACTTTAATTGGACAAACAAAACGAGTTGTTACTTTAGAAGCTGGTATCAAAACAGGTTGGGAACAATTTGTAAAATCAAAAGATGATATTATTTCAATTGATACTTTTGGTACTTCTGCTCCTTTTGCAAAAGTTGCAGAATACTTTGGATTTACTCCAGAAAAAGTAGCTGAAAAACTTTGTAAATAATTTTTTACAGAAATAATTTAATCTATAAAATGGGCTTTGTAAGTTAATTTATTTAATTTTACAAAGCTTTTTTTATGCATTTTTACCTAGAAGTTTTGTTTTTACTGTGCTAAACTTCAGTTTATGTTTACAGATACACATTTTCATTTACATAGACTTTTTGAATCAGACTGTGATTGCAAAGAACTTTTAACAAGTTGCGTAAAAAATAACTTTCCTTTCCTTTTGGATATTGGAACTGATTCTGACGATTTACCAATTCGCGTAGAAATTGCAAACAAAATTCTAAATCAACTTGATGAAGAAATTAAACAGAAAGTAAAAGATATTTTATTTTTTTCTGCGGGGATTTGGCCAGCTCCTGAAGCAATAAAAAATCGATTTTTACAAATTGAAGAACTTGAAAATAATATAAAAAAAACAGAAAGTTCTGGAACAAAAATTATTGCCATTGGTGAGTGTGGTTTGGATCATCATTGGAATATTGCAAATCCGGATAAGCGAAATTTAGATGATTTTAGCGATGAACTTTTTAAGGGCGAAGAGGAACTTTTTGAAATGCAAATTGCTCTTGCAAAAAAAATGAATTTGCCTGTAATTGTTCATTCTCGGGATGCATTTGAGCAAACTTTATCTTGTATCAAAAATTCTGGATATAATAATGGCGTTATTCATTGTTATTCTTACGGACTTGAAGAAGCAAAAGAATTTTTAGATTTAGGTTGGTATATTGCTTTGGGCGGTGGTGTAACTTACACAAAAAAATCTAAAATGGAACAAATGAAAGATTTAATAAAATATATTCCTTTAGAAAAATTAGTTTTAGAAACAGATGCTCCATATTTGGCTCCTGTTCCTTATCGAGGAAAACAAAATACACCTTTGTTGATAGAGGAAACTTATAAATTTATTGCAGAAGTCTTAAATATTTCAGTTGAAGAACTTGCAGGATTAGTTATTAAGAATACAAAAAAATTGTTTTCGGTGGGGTGAGTTGAATAAGAAAAAGTCTTTTCTTGTAAAAAAATGAATTTATATTTGACCGTAATAAAAAAATGGTGATATAATTTGATTTACATTAGACTTGGTTATTTAAAAGATTACAATTATTTTTATACTAATTTTGTGTAAAATAAAATTTAGACTCCTAGGAGAAATCAAATGAAAAAAATTTTTGTTGTTGCATCAATATTATTGATGTGTTGTATGTTTATGGGTTGTGGTGTAAAAGGTCAACTTGTAGGCACTTGGAAAAGTTCTGTAGAGTATGAAGACAGCGAATCTTCTGCTAATTTTGAAGTTACTATTCTGGATGATATTCCAATTAAACTCTATTTACCTGCTATATGTATTTCAAAAACTAGTGATACTTTGACACTTAATAAAGATGGAACTTTTTCATGGAATACAGTGGAAACAGAAACTTATTCTGTGAATATGGATGCTGCAGAGGATGAAGAAGAAATTCAAGAAGGTGCAACATTAAAATCTTTAGATGATAGTAAGTATACTACTAAAATGTCTGGAACTTGGTACTATCATGACAGCGATAAGGTTATCTTAAAAATAACAAATTCTTCAGAGCAATATAATGACGAAGATCCAGAAGTAGACAATGAAGTAAGCTATATGTCTGCAGAAATTGTACTTGTTGATGACATTTTATTTGTTGACAATAATTGGAATGGAATTTTAGAATTTACAAAAGCTGAATAATTAAATTCATTTTAGACAAAAAAATCCATCTGTTTTAAGAGAAAAATCTTAAACTCAGATGGATTTTTTTTATGGGTAAGTCCTTTTAATACTGTGTATAGCGTAGATGCCGATCCTGAAACAAGTTCAGGACGAAAATTCGGCATGACACTAGATAAATTCAGCATGACACAATTTTTTATATTTTTCGCTTTACTAATCTCTACTTATTTTTCTGTTTCTTCGTAATAAAATAGCGTGCAATAATTAAGCCAATTCCCCCGAGAATCATTAAAAAGCACAAAATTTGACCTGTGGAAATATTTAGCAAGGATACATTCATATAAGTTGGTGCATCTGTTACAGAGATTCTGTATCCTAAGTCAGCATCAGGTTCTCTAAAATACTCGATTGCAAATCTGAATACACCGTAACCGATTAAGAACATTCCTGCCATAAAGCCGTCGAAAGGTTTCTTTTTGCGTAAGAACCACATTATCAAAAACAAAACGATTCCTTCAAAAAAGGCTTCGTAAAGTTGGCTTGGATGTCGTGGAAGATTTATCAATCTTGCGTTTTCTGCGATTGTTAATCCTGCCTGTTCTGCAAAATCTTTTACCCATGGAATTGAAACTGAAAATCTTTGTGCGCCTGGAAACATCATTCCCCAAGGCATTGTTGTAATTCTTCCGTAAAGTTCACCGTTCAAAAAGTTTCCGATTCTTCCAAAAGTGTAACCAAGTGGAATTGCAACTGCCATGGCATCAATCCATTTCCAAAGTGGGCGCTTATGAGTTAGGCACCAAATCACCATTCCTAAAAGTCCACCGATAACTCCACCATGAAAGGACATTCCTGCAAGACCTGTGAATTGACCGGCTTCGTTAAATGGCCAGAAAATCAACCATGGTTTTTGTCGATAAAGTCCTGATGTGTCGTAAACTAAGGCTGAAAAAATTCTTGCTCCTAAAAGTAAGAATAAAACACCAAAACCAAAAAAACTAAACAAATCATCATCTGTAGTTGTTTGTCCTGGTGAATCAAGTTCTCCTGCTTTTCTTAATTTTGATAAGATGAAGTAGGCTGTTCCAAAAGCGAAAATGTACATCAATCCGTACCAACGCAAAAGTCCTAAAAAAGGTACTCCTGGAAAAATTTCTGGATGAATCCATGATGGATAATTAATTGCTAATAACATTAAATCTTAAATCCTTGTTGTACTGCTTTAATTAGTTTTGATTTATATAAATTATTTTCTTTTCTAAGTTGAGTAATTTCATATTGCTGTGATTTTATTGTTTCTGCTAAATCATTCATTGTTAAAGCCCCTGTTCCAAGTAAGTCTTCAATATATGAAAGTTTAGATTCAAAATCTTCTGCGGCTTCTGTTTCTGCATTTCGGAAACTATCAAAATCTTTGTCAAAAGTGAGAGTTTCTGATTGCAAGATTTTATCTGCAATTCTAAAAACAGATTGTGAAATCATGGCTTGAGGTTTGTAAACTGTAATCGGTAATCTTGAAGAAAGAGCTATATCTTGTAAAGCATCCCTATAAATTACTCCAAGATGATCCAAATCTAAACCTAAATATTCGCCACAAGAACGACGAATTTTTTGAGCTTTGTCTGCATCTTTTGGGTCGTCAATCATATTAAGAATTAAGCGAGGTTTAAATTGCTTCATTCTGTGTTTGAAAATTGCAGCACTTGTTGGGTCAATTCGTTCAATGGATTCTGCCAATCGTGGAATATAAAGTCTTTGTAAAGATTTTGTATCTTTTTTTAAATCTTCTAAAAAGGCGTATGCTTTAGAATTTTTTTTGAAAGAATTATACATCAATCTAAAAACTGCATTTTTCAAAAAAAGGTAACCGTTCAAAGTTGCAGTTACAGTTGGTGCAGTTACAATAATTCCCTGAGGTGAAAGTAAGAAAAAATCCAAAATTGTAAGATGAGTTCCTGCGCCTAGGTCTAAAATTAAATAATCAGCATCTATTGTTTGAAGTTTTTTTATCAAATCATTTTTTTGAGAAAGTTTAATTGCTGTAAGACCTGGAATTTCTGCGTCCCCTGGAATGAAATATACATTATCGTAATCTGTTGGAACTATCAATTCTTGAAAACTTGACTGTCCTCCAAGATATGTTCCAATTCCCGCTTTTGGGGATTGATGACCGATAACAAGATGTAAGTTTGATGCGCCTAAGTCTAAGTCAACAAGAACTACTTTTTTTCCAGCTTTTCCAAGGGCGACAGCTAAGTTTGCAGAAAGAAGGCTTTTTCCAACTCCACCTTTCCCACTAGCAACAGGAATTATTTGCATAAGTCTTTTTCTTCCTCTGTTTTAGGATACTTAATAAAGATTATTCCTATTATAACATCTATTAACAAAAAAAACATCATAAAAAATATAGTATTTATGGAATATAATTGTGAAAATCTTACTTGATTTAAAGCTTCGCCAATTGTTGCACCGATATAGGCGCTAATTCCAATTACAGACATCATTTTTGATAAAGAAATAAAACTTCTAAACTCTTTGTATTTTTGAGGATTGTATAAAACCAAAATGATAAAAATTACTGGTAATATTAATAACGGGATAGAAACATACCAAGAAGCACTTTGAAATGGAATATCTTGTACTGGTGATACTTTTACAAAAAATAAAAGTCTAAAAATTTCGTAAATCAATAGTAAGAAAGTGATAAAAGAAAATTTTTTCATAAATGAAGTCTATGTTACTGTCAATAATTGGTCAATCCCTGTTGACAATTTTTTTATAGGGCGTACAATAAAAGTATGGAAAGTTCACAAAAAAATAGTTCTCCATTTAAAATATGGATGTTTGTTTTTGCAATAGTTTTTGCTCTTAGTACAGTTCTTTCACCAAATTTGTTTGCTGAAGAAAATTCTGTAAAATCAAAATCTGCTGCAAAAGTTTCTCAATATATGCAACTTATCAATAGCGTTTTTGGTTTTGTTTTGCAAAATTATGTTGATGAAGTTGACCCAGAAGTTGTTTATGCTGGTGCTTTGAAAGGAATTATGGATTCTTTGGAAGACCCATATTCTACATATCTTGATACAACAAGTATGCGAAGTCTAAACGATACAACTGTAGGAAATTTTGGTGGTGTTGGATTATCAATCTCAAAACCCGTAAATTCTACTGCCGAAAAACCTGCCTATGTTGAAGTTGCTTCTCCTATCGAAGGCGGCCCTGGATACAAAGCAGGTATTCACGCTGGAGATTTACTTATTTCTATAAATGGAACTCCAACACAAGATATTACAATGGACGAAGTTTTGGGAATGTTGCGTGGAAAAATCGGCGGAAGTGTAGAAGTTGTAGTTCGTCGTGGAAAAAATATGGAGTTCCCTGTAACTTTGGTGCGTGAATTAATTGAAGTTCCAACTGTAAAATTTGGAATGATTGATGACAAAAATGCAAAAATCGGTTATCTAAGAATTATCGAATTTACACCACAGACTGCAGAGCGTGTGCAAGATGCAATTGATTCATTCAAGAAAAATAATTTTACAGGAATGATTATCGATTTAAGAAATAATCCTGGTGGATTGATTACAAGTGTTGCAGATGTTGCAGATAAATTTATAGACGGAGGCGTTATTGTTTCTACAAAAAGTAGAATTTCAGAAGCTGATTCAGTTTATACAGCAACTCCAGATGGAACTACAATGCCAAAAGGAATTCCAATCGTAGTTTTGATAAACAAAGGATCTGCTAGTGCTTCAGAAATTCTTGCAGGAGCTTTAAAGGATAATCACTTAGCTTATCTTGTTGGAGAAAGAACTTACGGAAAAGGTTCTGTTCAACAGGTTATTCCTCTTTACAATAACGACGGTGTAAAACTTACAATGGCAAGATATTATACTCCTTCTGATGTAAATATCGATAAAATTGGAATTCCACCAGATAGAGAAATCAAAATTCCTGAGTTAACAGAAGAACAAGAAAAAAGCTATGTGGATTTAATCAACAACGGTGATATTGAAAAATATGTTGAAGAACATCCAAACATGACTGAACATGATATTTCTGTTTATGCAAAGGCTTTAACTTACACATATAAATTGGACGAAAAACTTTTGCGTCGTCTTATTCGTATTGAAGTTGAACGCACAAAAGATACAAGTTTGTACGATTTAGATTATGACGATCAATTAAAAGAAGCTATCAAAATTATCGAAACTGAAGATTTTGAAAAACTTGTAAAATCAACAAAAACTTTGAAAGAATTGCAAGAACAAGCTTTATTAGAAGATAAAGAACTTTCAAAAGATAAAGTAGAAGATAAAAATTAATATGCGACAATATATTGCTTCAAATTTGCCTGACAAAAATGGACAACTTTCTATAACTGGAAAAGATTTTAAATATCTTTGTCAGGTGTTGAGGCTTAGTGTGGGAGATGTAATTCAAGTGCGTCTTCCAAATCAAGAACTTGTGAATATGCAAGTCTTCAAATTGCAATCAAAACAAATTATTCTTGTAAAAGAAATTTGTGATTGTTCAAAAATTTCTGTAGAAACTGGTGTAAATGCAAGTTCTTTGAACGAAATAAAACTTCCTGAAATTTGGCTTTTTCAGTTTTTGCCTAAAATGCAAAAGATGGATTTGATTATTAGGCAAAGTACAGAATGTGGTGTTACAAAAATTATTCCTGTTATAAGTGATTTTTCTAGTAAAGATTTTTCTTATAAAAAAGATGATTTTGAAAGAATTACTCGTTGGCAACGAATTGTAAAAGAGGCTCGTCAACAAAGTGGTTCTGCTATCAATACTCAAATTGAAAATCCAATGTTGCTTGGAGATGCAATTTCCTTGTGGCAGGAAAATTTTAAAAATAATTGTGGATTTGTTTTGTATGAAGCAAATGTGGCAAAGAAAAATATATTTTCTGTTTTAAAAGAAAATTTTAATAAAATAGATAGAATTGGAATTGTAGTTGGTGGAGAAGGTGGAATTTCTGAAAATGAAATTTTGCTTTTAGAAAAAGAAGGCTTTAATCTTGTGCATTTTAAAACAAATATTCTTAGAGCCGAAACCGCTAGTCTTTACGGAATTGCTACAATTCAAACTGCTTTTACGGAGTTGGACGAATGGCACACACACGAATAAATTTTTTATCAGTTCCTGTGGATATTATTCCAGAACAAAACCTTGCTGATGAAATTATGGAAATCATTGTAAAAAATTCGGAGGCAAAAGTTTCTTCTCAAATTTGTTTTGTATCAATTTGGGATATTTTGAAGGCAAGATTTAATCAAGATTATATGAATTGTTTAAAAAATGCTTCGTTGGTAATTCCTATTTCCAAAAGTATTTTAAAAGGTGCTTCATTTTTGAAGTTGCCAGTTCCTGTTCGATATAATCCTTTTAAAGCTGTAATCAGTATAATGAATGCTCTTGATAAAAATTTCCGCACTTTGTATTTGTTTGGAAGTCGGAGAGAATCTTTGATGGCAGCAGAAAAAAATGTAAAAGCAACTTTTTCTGGTTTAAGAGTTATTGGTCGATATGTGGGATATTATCCAAAAGCTTCAGAAGAAAATATTATTGAAGCAATTTATAAAGCTTCTCCTTCATTAACTTTGATGAGTGACGGAATTTCTGGTGGAGATATGTGGTACTTCCGTAGACGAAAAAAATTTGAAGCTGGGATTTTCTTGTATTACAAAGATTGCTTTGGTATTTTTTCAAGACGCAAACGCAGAATTTCGGAATCAACTTTTGAAAAAGGACTTGAAATTTGGCCAGAAATTTTAAGAAATCCATTCAAATTATTTTTAGTTTTTCCTTATCTTTGGTATTTAATCGTATTACTTTGGTACAAAATTTTTAAGAAATAAATTTAATTTTTCTGAAAAGAATATATATATGTGTAACTTTGATTTAAATAAATTTTTTATTATTTAAGTGGAGTTATTATTAATTGTTTTTTAAGTGTTTTTATGAAAGTGATTTGCCTTTGCTTTTTATGGGTGAAAGCGGAACTGGAAAAACTTTTTCTGCTAAAATGGCTCATGATTATTCCTATAGAAAAGATAAACCTTTTGTTGCAATAAACTGTGGGGCAATTCCAGAAAGTATTGCAGAATCTGAACTTTTTGGTTCTGTAAATGGAGCTTATACCGGTGCAACTTCAAGACAAGGTCTTTTTGAAAGTGCAGATGGTGGAACAATTTTTTTTGATGAAGTTGGAGAACTTTCATTGAATGTTCAAACTAAATTGTTAAAAATTCTTGATTCTGGAATTTTTACAAGGGTTGGTTCTACAAAAGAAATTAAAACTGATGTAAGAATAATGTGTGCAACAAATGTTGATTTACAACAAAAAATAAAATCCGGAGATTTTAGAGAAGATTTGTATTTTAGAATTTCTGTAGTTCCTTTGTACATAAAACCTTTACGACAACGAAAAAATGAAATTCCAGCTTTAGTAAATTATTATCTTTTATCCAAAAATAAAACTTTAACAGGAAATGCTTTAAAGAAAATTTTAACTTATACTTGGGAAGGAAATGTTAGACAACTGTTTTCTTGTTTAGACAGAGCTTGTGTAATTTCACAAAACTCTGTAATAACTGAGGAAACTATAAGAAATAGTGTTTTTTAATAAATTGATATTATTTTAAAAGTCGTGCTAAAACTGGGTCTTTTTGGCGCCAATTTTTATTTACTTTAACTTGTAAATCTAAATCAACTCGGTAATCAAAGATTTTTCGCATTTCTTTGATGGATTCAACACGAATTGTTTTTATCATAGATGCACCTTTCCCGATAACCATTCCTTTTTGACTATCTCGTTCAACAACTAAAAATGCTCTAACCCAAAGTTCTTTTCCGTTTTTTCGCATTTCTAAGTCGGCAACATCAACATAAATTGCGTGAGGAAGTTCATCGTGAAGTCGGTTGATTGCTTGTTCTCGGATGATTTCTGCGATTCTAAAATCAACTTCTTGGTCTGTGTAAAATTCTTCTGGATAAAGATGTTCTGCAACTGGCGCAAAATCATAAAGACCTCGCAAAAGCTCGTTGATTCCAATATCATTTTGTGCAGAAATATCAAAAACATGATTTGCAGTAATTTTAGGAAATTTTTGTGTGATAAAAATCCTTGCCTTGCTTGGACTTGCTTCTGGTAAATCGATTTTGTTGATTCCAACTACAACTTTATCAGCATAAGGTTGCAAAAGTTCAGAAGTGAGTTCTTCTTCTTCCCCTGGTGTACGAGTTGCATCAATTAAATATAAAATTGCGTCGCAAGAATCTAATTGTTCTTTTGTTAAGGAACGAAGTTTCAAGTTGAATTTTTTTTCAGAATTGTGATAACCTGGCGTATCGATAAAAACAAGTTGTCCAAGGTTTGTGTTGATAATTCCTTTTACTGCATTTCGGGTTGTCTGTGGAACTGGAGATACGATAGAAATTTTTTCTCCACTAGCGGTGTTTAAG
Source organism: Treponemataceae bacterium (assembly GCA_036307825.1). GTDB lineage: Bacteria > Spirochaetota > Spirochaetia > Treponematales > Treponemataceae > RGIG9060. The sequence continues at coordinate 71,084 of JAXJWW010000026.1, forward strand.
AAAGTTGATTTTCCAACTGAAGGTCGTCCGATAATTGCTACAACTGCAGTTTTGTTTCCAACTGATGAAGTTTCTTCTTGTAAATTTGTGTTTTCTAAAATTTCACTCATAACATCAGTATATCTTATTGAAAAGGTTTTGTATATCTACTAAAATTTTCTTGTATGAATAATTCTTTGTATGAAAATTGTAATCTTTGTCCCAGAAATTGTGGCGTAAATCGTTTTGAAAAAAGAGGTTTTTGTGGTGAAACTTCGGAAATAAAAATTGCTTGTGGAACTTTGCATTTTGGGGAAGAACCGCCAATTACAGTTTTAGGTGGTTCAGGAACGATTTTTGTTACGGGCTGTAATTTGCGTTGCGCCTTTTGTCAAAATTATCAGATTTCACAAAAAGGAATGGGAAAAAATCTTTTTACAGATGAATTTGCCGATTTGTGTTTGAAATTACAATCTGAAGGTGCAGAAAATGTGAATATCGTTACAGGTTCTCATCATATTCCTGCTATTGCAGAAGGATTACAAAAAGCAAAGTTGAAAGGTTTGAAAATTCCAGTTTGTTGGAATTCTTCAGCTTACGAAACTATAGAAGCCTTAGAACTTTTAAAAGGATTAGTTGATATTTGGCTTCCGGATATGAAAACCTTAAATCCGATGATAAGCGATGAAGTTTTTAAGGCAAAGGATTATCCTAAAGTTGCAAAAAAAGCCATTCGTTGGATGATAGAAAATTCTCCCCTAAAATTTGAAACTGTGGCAACAAAGAATGATAAGGATTCTATCAAGCGTCATGGAAGTTCTGAAATTGAAAAAATGACTTCTGGGGTGATAATTCGGCATCTTGTACTTCCGGGGCGATTAGATGATACTGGACTTGTTTTAGATTGGTTAAAAAATCACGCTGACGGAAAGGCTTGTATTTCTTTAATGAATCAATATACTCCAGTTGAAGTTTCTGAAAAAGATTTTTCTGCCGAAGAAATTGCAATTCGCGACAAAGCTTTAACATCTTTTCAGCATAGATTGATAAACAAAGATGAATTTAAAATTATTCGCAATATGATAGAAGAATACGATTTTGAATACTTGTTTTATCAAGAACTTACTTCTGATACAGATTGGCTACCAGATTTTAATAAATTCCAGCCATTTTCTAATGAACTTTCTAAGACGATTTGGTTTTGGAATGGAAAAAAGTAGCTAAATTTTAACTTATGTTTATCCAAAAGCCGAGTTGTTTTTATGCAATTCGGCTTTTTTTGTTTATTCATTTTCTTCCCCTAACAAAAAAAATCATATTTTTATAAAAAATTATTTTATATATTTAAAAACCTGTGATATAATTTTATTGATACACAAGTCAACTTTTTAAAAGATTGTGGAATCGATAGGAGTTTAACTAATTTATATGTCAGACAATAAAATAGAATTTTTAACAGGAACTGCAATCCCTGTTGGCGCCTTGAAAACCGCTAATAGTTGTGGTGTTGGTGAATTTTTGGATTTGATTCCTTTTGCTGATTTTTGTAAAAAATCTGGTCTTAAACTTATCCAATTGTTGCCAGTTAACGATACAGGTACAGAAAGTTCCCCTTATAGTGCTCTTTCAGCTTTTGCACTTCATCCACTTTATATCAGTTTAAAATCTTTGCCAGAAGTTGAAGGAAAAGAAGATATTTTATCTGAAATTACAAAACTTCAAAAGAAATACGAAAAACTTCCTCGCTTTCAATATCGTGAGTTACGACGAAAAAAACTTGACCTTTTACAAAAGATTTTTGATTCAGAAAAAGATAAAATCATTTCTAGCGATGAATTAAAATCTTGGATAAAAGATAATCCTTGGGTACAAGTTTATTCTATCTTTATGCAAAAGAAAGAAAAAAAACATGAAGCATCTTGGAAAGAATGGGGCGAAGCTCAACCAACAAAAAAAGAATTAGACGAAATTTGGAATGATAAAAAGAATCAAGACGGAAATTTATTCTATGCTTGGGTTCAAATGCGCCTTGACGAACAATTTGCAAAGGCTTCGGAATATGCAAAATCCCTTGGAATTAAGTTGAAAGGTGATATTCCTATCATGATGAATGAAGATTCTTGTGACGCTTGGGCATTCCCTGAATATTTTAATGACGAAATGCGGGCAGGTTCACCTCCTGATGGTCCTAATCCTGTGGGACAAAACTGGGGATTCCCAATTTACAACTGGGATAATCTCAAAAAAGACGATTATTCTTGGTGGAAACAACGCTTGATTCAGGCTTCAAAATATTATCAAGTTTACAGAATTGACCATGTTTTAGGTTTCTTTAGAATTTGGGCAACTCCACAGCGTGAAAGTACAGCAATGCTTGGTTGGAC
>JAXJWW010000027.1:0-10592 GCA_036307825.1 Treponemataceae bacterium
AAATCATAAGCAAAGGAAGTTCCAAAAGTTCCTGCACGGCGAAGTACAAAAACTGCTAAAAAAATAAAGGGAACATATTCATAAAGTTTACGAACTATTTTATATACACTAGCATCTTTTTTATATTGAAGTTTATAAAAACCAAAAAAAACAAGAAATGCAGTAAAAACTAAAGCCACCCAGAAAGCTAAAAAAGACAAATCAATAATTGTTGTTATCTGCAAAAAAGTAAAAATTACGCTTAAAGCAAGAGTTACTAAATTCAAAACACTAAATTTTCTATTCATATTTTAATTATAGCAAAAATATTCAATTTGTACTACAATAATTTATTAAAACTTGGTATTTTTAGGATTCTTAAAATATGGAAGTAAATAACAGAAAACTTTTTAATATAGAAGAAACTTTAGTTAGATTTGGTGGCGACGAAGAACTGTTAAAAGAATTAGCAACAATGTTTATAAAAGACAGCGCTTTTTCTAGGGAAGAATTTGAAAATCTACTTAAAAATGATGATAAAGCCTTGAGTGCAAGTTATGTCCACAAATTAAAAGGAAGTTGCGGTACCTTAGGCTGTGAGGTTCTCTACGACCAATGTGTAAAAGTAGAAGGAATATTAAAAGGAAAAATTTCTGGAGATGTTCAGCAAGAAGCAGATATTTTGTGTAAGATTTATGATGAGACAGTGGATATTTTAGTGGAATGGGTGTTGGTTTTGTAAAACTACCTGTCAATTTATATTGTGCAACCCATTGTTTAAGACAAGTTCTTGCGACTTTATACTTTTTGGCAACTGTTTCAGTTCCACCTTCTCCTGATATGTAAGCTTTTACAACTCTTAACTTATACTCTTCTGAGTATTTAGACATAAAAAATGCACCTCCTAAAATTGAACTTTATTTGTCCAACTTTAGGGGTGCACTTCAGTTTTTCAGAAAGTCTTTTTTTTACTTTTACACAAATTTAAGTCTATTTACGATGTGATGTAATTCTTCACAAGTTTTGGTTATAGTTTGATTTAATTCTGAATTATTTTCGATACTAATTGAAATTTGTCGTAAAGTTACCAAAATCTGTTCAAAGGCTGTTGCTTGTTGGCCAATAATTAAACTTATATCCGCAGAAGATTCAGCTGTAACTTCAGCAGAACTTTTTATGTCTGCAAAATTTTTCTTCAATTTAGTTGATAAGTCACATCCTTCAAGTATTTTTTCGGTTCCACCTTCAGAAGCAATAATTAAGTTATCCGATGAATGTTGAATTTCAGTTATTTTCTCACGAATTTCTTTTATAGATTCTGTAATTCCATCTGCTAAACGTCTAATTTCATTTGCTACAATATGAAAGTTTTTTCCAGCCTCCCCTGCACTTACCGCTTCTAGTTCTGCATTTAAAGCAATTACTTTTGTTTGGTCTGCAATTCCATTAATGATTGTAACAATCTCCCAAATATTTTCAATTTTTTCACTTAGCAATTTTATACCAGAAATTGTATCAACATTAGCATTGGTAATTTCATCCATTTTTGCAAGATTAGTTGCAAGAATTTCAACACCTTCTTGAACATCTAAGGCAGTTTTATTGGCAACTAAAGCAACTTCATTTATGCGTTTAGATATACTTTGTGAAAGTTTATCTGATTCTTCCATGGTTGTAACAATATTTTTTACAGAATTTGATTGTTCTATAGAAATCGTTTCAACATTTCTAACAGATAACAATAAATCTTCATTAGAGGATGAAACCTTTTGTGCAATGCTGTTTGTGTTTTCAAAAATATTTTTAAATAATGAAATCGTAGAATTTACCCAAAACACATTATAAGATAATTCATTTGTAAAATCACAGGGTAATAAAGAAACAGAATCTGCACCTTGAGTATTTATATTTTTAATTGCAATTCTCATTTCTTTTGCGTGTAACGAAATTTTATTAAAAAATAATATTGATAAAACAGAAATTAAAATTAAATGAATTGCAAAAATTAACAAAATTCTTAAAGAATTATTTAATGAATTTTGAGAATCAGTTTGTAAAAATGAATTAATTTCACTTGTAAATGATGACCAAACAAGAAAAAACAATAAACCAAAAGAAATTACTAAAGGTACAAGAATGTAAAACACAAATAAATTTTTAATTGATAATCCATAACCAAATTTTTCATATTCATCATTTGGTTTTATACCTTGAGCAACTAAAGGTTTTGCATAATTAGAACAAACTTTTTCTGCCATATCCAAAGTAAACAAACCAGAAATTGTTGAAGTAAAAATCGTAGCAACACAACCATAAATTAAATTTTTGAATTCAAACTTTTCTTGAAAATATAAAATGAAAATCCATAATATACAACCAACAAAAAATAAAAGAAAAACTTGAAGTGAAATATAAAATGGAATTTTTAATAAATCTTTTAATAAATTTGTTCTATCAGCAACTGAAAAATAATTGTTATCATATTTCCAATCTTCAAATCTTTTAGATACAGAATTAGTTATCAAACGATTTGTTTGAGGTGCAATAATCGTTTGAATTACAAACATAATTAACATTCCATAAAAAAATGAAATTGGAAATTGACTAAACTTTACACCAGCAAAACAAAAAATATATGGCATAACAATTATTCCAGAAATTATATTTGGTAACAAACCAAACTTCATCATTTGTTTTTCAAAAGATTTATCAAAATTAATTTTCATAATAATTCCTTAAATGACAGTTTCTTTTAATTCCGCTAATGAATCAGAAATCTTTTGCAGTTGTAAAGACAAATCATTAACAGATTGAATTGAAGTTGCAGAAGATTCAATTCCAGCTGAAATCTGCTTAAGAGTAATTACAATTTGTTCAAAAGAAATTGTTTGCTGTTCGATAAACCCTTTAATATCATTTGCAGAAGAAACTGTAACTTCAGAAGAATTTTTTATATTATTAAATTTATCTTCTAGTTTTACAGAAAGTTGGAATCCTTCATTGATTTTTTTTGTTCCACCTTCTGAAGCTAAAATTAATGAATCAGAAGAATGTTGTATATCAGAAATTCTTTGCTTAATATCTTTTGTAGATTCCATAGTGTTATCTGCTAATCTTCTTATTTCATTTGCTACAATATGAAAATTTTTACCAGCCTCCCCTGCACTTGCAGCTTCAAGTTCTGCATTAAAAGCAATAATTTTTGTTTGATCTGCAATTCCACTAATTATATTTACGATGTACCAAATATTTTCAATTTGTTCATTTAATTTTTTTATTTCATCAATGATTGTAATATTTGCATCTGTAATTTCATTCATCTTACTTATACTTTCAGAAACAGTATTAAATCCATCTTGTACATCCTGTAAGTTTTTATTTGCAATTTCATTTACATAAGTAATTTTATTACTAATATCTTTAGATAACTTATCTGACTCCTCCATTGAACTTACAATTTGTCTTACACCAGTTGATTGTTCAACTGAAACAGAAGAATTTTGAGTAGAAATTACAACAAGATTTTTTACGCTATCTGCAATTTCGTTTCCAATAGTTGCAGCTTTCTTTAATACATCAGCAAATTGAGAAGTATTTTTATTTATCAAATGAATATTGTAAGAAAATTCATTTGCCAAATCTGTTGGAACAAAATAACTATCTTGTAAATTATTTGATGTAGTATTTTTTATTAAAGCATCACGCATTTCATAAATATATCTTAAGAATCTAATTCCAAAAACAATTGCCAATGAAATACAAATTATTGCATTTATAATTATTACAATTGCAATATCAAACATTAAAATATTTTCTTTAATACTTAATTCTTTAAATACAAACATAAATGTAGAAAGACTACTTAAAATTGTTGGAATACAAATAAATGTATAAAAATAATTTTTTATTGAAAAACCAAAAAAGTTTTTCTTATCAACGATTGATGAATCAACACCTTCGGAAATTAATTCAAGGGCATATTTTGAGCAAACTTTTTCTGCACATAAAATTCCCGCTACAGATGCAATATAAGCAGAATAAACACAAGTGAATAAAATAAAAACAAAGGTAATTAAAGAAACTTTTACAACAAAATAAAAATACAAAGCCCAAATTATTGTTCCACCTCCAAAAACTACCATAACAGATTTTCCAACATGTACTGGACAATGCATTAAATCTGCTAAAAGATTAGTTCTACTTTTTTCGTCTAAACCATTTTCTTTCCAGTCAATAATTCTTAAAGAAAGTTTTCTTGAGGAATTAGCATTAGTAAAAGGACCTAAAACAAATTGCATTAAAAGATAAATAACAATTCCTGCAATACCTGCATCTAAAACTTCTTGACCAGTAATGTTTACAAAGAAAATTACATACAAAATAAAAACAGCAACAGCAGAAAAATTTGGAATTTTTCCTGAAGTCATAATTTCTTGTTCAAAAGTTTTTTCTTTTTTTTGTTTCATTTTACACCTCTATTTTGTTGTTAAAGAAGTTGCACCATCCCAATCACTAGGAGGATTATTTGCAAAATCAATACATCGTTTTAACATACAATTTGCAGCAACATCATTTGATGCTAGTTGCAAACATTTTTCAAAATATTCCCTAGAAAGATTCCATCCTCCAAGAAAATATAAATCTAAGGCTTTTCTATAGCAATCAAGGTATTCACTATTATATTCTGAATCATCAAAATCAACTGAATAAATTGAAACAGCAATAGATTTTCCTTTAACTTTTACTTTATCAAGCATTCTAATAAAAAATTCTTTTTTTAAATTATCAACCACATCTTGAGAGATAACAATTTTTACACCATATTGTTTTGTTAAACCTTCCAATCTTGAAGCTAAATTTACAGAATCACCAATAACTGTATAATCTGTTTTTTCTGCACAACCTATACTTCCAAAAATTACATTACCATAATGAATACCAATTCCAATATCAATTTTTTTATTTTCAGGAATAAAAAGGTTTTCGCAACTAATATTTTTTAAAGCATTTTTCATTTCAATGGCAGCTTGTACAGCTCTATCACAGTTATCTTCATAACTTATAGGAGCACCAAACAAAGCCATAATTGCATCTCCCATAAATTTATCGATTGAACCACCATTTTGTTTTATAATATCTACCATAACTGTAAAATATTTATTTAAAAAACTAACAACATTTTCTGGTTCATTATATTCACTAATTGTAGTAAATCCACGAATATCACAAATTAGAATTGCAATTTGTTGTTTTTGACCAACGAAGTTAGTTTTATTATCTGAAGTTTTAATTAAATCTTCAATAACTTCTGGAGGAACAAATCTTGAAAACAAAGATTTTAATTTATTCTCTCTGTAAGATAAATTTTCAAATGTTATTAACTTGCAAAGTAATTTTGAAAATTCATTAAATAAATATTCAATTTGTTCAACATGTAAATCAGTAAAATAATTTATTTCATTACTTCCAATATGCAAACTTATTACACAATCATCAATATTTTTTACAAAGAATTTGTATGAATTAATTTTTTTATTTTTAAAATCTTTATTAAGATTTTTACTTCTTTCAAATTTTATTTTCTGTTGAACATATTTTTTTAATTTAGAAATATTTAATTCAAAATCTGTTTTACAAATTAAAAGAAAATCCTCAATTTCATTATTAGAAAAATGAGAATCAAATTGTGAAAAATTTATTATTTTGTTTTGAAAACAAACATTCAAACAAATTCCGTCTGCATTAATTATACAATATACAAAAGAAAAAACATTTTTTACAAATGAATTTATCTCTAAATTTTCTGAATAAAAATTTATCAAATTTTTTAATATTAATTTTTTATATGAATCTTTACTAATTTCATTAGAAATATTTATTATTAAATCTTTTTCAGAAAAATCACTAAAATTATTTTCAAGCTTATTTATTTTAGTTGAAATATTTTTAACATGACTTTCTATAGTTTCTGAATTTAAAGTAAAAAAATAATCAACATTTAATTCATCAATAAAAAAATTAGAAAAAATTTCATCACTTAAAAAATACAAACCAACAAAAATTGATTTTGTATTTACATTTGATTTTATAAATTTTATTAATTCAAAAGAATTAATTGGAAAACTTAAAGAAGAAAATAAAACTCCATCAGGATTTGAATTAGAAATTTCTTTTAACAAATCATAAGAATCATCATAAAAAAATAATTCAAATTCATTTAAATCAAATGAAGACAAAAATATATTTTTTAGAGTTTTTGATTTTTCGCAAATATAAATAATTTTCTTTTCACTTTTATTGTTCATTTAGCAACTCCTTAATTGTAGAAACTAAAATTCCTCTTTCAAAATCAGACTTTACAATAAAAGCATTTACACCAAGTGAATAATATTCTTCTTTTGTATTTAATTCATTTACCGAAGAAACAACTATAATTGGAATGTTTTTATATTCATCCATTCTTCTAATATTATTTATTAAAACATTTCCATCCATTCGTGGCATTTTTATATCAGTTACAATTGCATCAAAAACTTCATTTTTAATTTTATTTAACGCATCAATTCCATCTGTAGCAGTATCAACAACAAAACCTTCTGCTTGCAAAATTGTTTTTTCAATTTGTCTTGTTGTAATAGAATCATCCACAACTAAAATTTGATGTTTCTTTTTTTGAGATTTAACTTCAAATTTTTTAACATCATAATTTAATAGATTGCTAAATTTTAACAACACATCTGGAATATTTATTATTGGAACAATATCATAATTTTCGTCAAAAATAATTCCTTGTAAAATATTGTAATTTTCAAAAACTTTTGGTAAAGGTTTAACAACAACAGAAACAGTATTAAACACATCAGAAACTATAATACCAACTTTCTGTTCTAAATATTCTACAATAACTATCGAATCATAATTTAACGAATTAGAAGAATAATTATTTTTTTCATCAGTTTCGATAATCGAAGATAAATTATATATTGGAATTACTTGATCACGAATTCTAAGCATAATTGCATCTTGCATTTTAATATAATCAGAATAAGTAGCATGTACAATTTCAACAATATAAGTTGTAGGAATCAATAACTTCATATTATCACATTTTACAAAGAGTCCTTGCATTGTTGCTAAAGAAACAGGCAAAGTTATTATAAAAGAAGTTCCTTTATCTTTTTCAGATTCAACTTGAATCTTACCTTTTATTTTTTCTACATTTTCTTTTACAATATCTAAACCAACTCCACGACCAGAAACAATAGACGCTTGAGATAAAGTTGAAAAACCTGACATAAAAATAAAAGAAGATAACTGCTTATTATTCATTTCAAGAATTTCATCTTTACGATGTTCCATTAATTGAATTGCTTTTTCTCTAATTTTTTCGTAATCAATTCCCCTTCCATCATCTGAAATTGTAATTTGAATTTTATTAGAAAAAGTTTTTACATACAAAGAAATTTTACCAAACTCATTTTTTGATTTTTCAATTCTTTCAGATGAGAATTCTATTCCATGGTCAAGAGCGTTTCGAATTAAATGCAATAGAATTTCTGACAAAGGTTCTAAAACAATTTTATCAACTGAAACATCTGTTTGAGGAACATCAAACAAAATATTTTTCCCAGAATTTATAATTTCTAATTCTAAATTTCTTTTTAATGGATTTAAAATCAAATCTAAAGGCAACATGCGTAAATCAAAAATATTATTTTGTGTCTCAAAAACAGATTGCTCTAATTGTTCAAAATCTTCTTCCAACTGTTTTCTTATTTTTCTAATTTCTAAACAACCAGTTTTTTGTTCATAATCTTTTATTAAATCCAACTGATGCTTAATTTTAAATTCACGAACAATTAAATTATCAAAAGATTGAATAATAGAATTTATTTTATCAATTTTAATTCTAATTGATTTAACATCTTTTAAAGAATTATAATTTTCTTCTGAATCAGAATAATTATCTTCAATTTCAATCTTGTTTATAAAATTCAATAATTTGTCTAAAGAAAAATCTAAACCACAAGAAGCTTTTTTCAAAATATCACAAACTAATGAAATATCAATTTCATCAGAATTTTCAGAGTCGATTTTATTTATACATGAAGATAATACTTCAAGAGATAAAAATAATAACTGCAAACATTTATTACTTAATTCAATTTTATTTTCTGTAAAAGCTTTTAAAACATCTTCTATAGAATGAGCAAGATTTTCTGTAGTTTTAAATCCCATCATTCTTGAAGAACCTTTTAAAGTATGAACTTCTCGCAATAAAATTTTTATAATATTTTCATCAAAAAAATTTTGTTTTAAAGAAGTAAGACCTTCAAAAATTCCATCGATATGTTCTTTTGATTCAATAATATAATCATCTATAAGTTCAAATTTATTAATTAACATTTTGTTCTCCAATTATTCACTTTTATCATATTGTAATAATTTTTTTATTTTATTTGCAATTTCATCTACATCCAACACAGTAGAAATTCCACCAATTTCAACTGCAACTTTTGGCATACCATAAATTACACAAGTTCTTTCTGATTCTGCAATTGTATATCCACCATTTTTTAAAATATCAACACAACCTTGAGCACCATCCTTCCCCATTCCAGTAAGAAGAACACCTAGACATCTTGATTTAAAAATTTTTGCAACAGAAGAAAAAAGTTTATCAACTGCAGGACGCAAAAAATGAAGAGGTGGTTCATCAGTCAATCTAATAACAGATTTTCCTCCAGAAACATGACAAACTGTTAAATGTTTTTCTGCAGGAGCAACATAAACATTCCCTGGCATTGGAATAATTCCATCAGAAGCAAGTTGCACTTTAATCTTACAACTATTATTTAACCATTGTACATAATGTTTATCAAAACTTTTATCTATGTGTTGTGTAACTAAAATTGGTACAGGAATATCACTTGGTAAATCTTGCAAAACCTTTTGAACTGCAACAGGACCTCCAGTAGAAGCACCAATACAAATTATATCAAATTGCTCTTTTTTATTTTTTACAAAAGATTCTTCTTCTTGAATTTTATTTTTAATATTTGCCTTTGCTGCAGATTCTATTTTTTGCAAAAATAATGAAATAAATCTTGCATCCATTTGTTCCATATCTGGTTTTGCTAAAATATCAATTGCACCAGCTTCAATGGAAGCATATCCAATTCTAACAACATCTTCAGTTGTAAAAATTAAAATTGGAGTTGGATTTTCTTTCATGATAATTTTAGTTGCTTCAAAACCATCCATTTCTGGCATATTAATATCCATGATAATAACATCTGGATTATGCAACTTTGTCAAGGCAACAGCATCATTTCCATTAAAAGCTATTCCTATAACCTGAAACTCAGGATTTTTTCTTAAGATTTGTAATAAAAGAGCTCTTGTAATGGCAGAATCATCAACTATTAATATTTTAATCATATTTTATATTCCACTGATTTTGTAATAATTTATCTAAATTTATAAAATATTGAACTTTATCATTAGACAAAAACCGTAAAGCATAAATTCCTTTAGAAAACAAAAAAGATTCAATTAAGGAACTAAATACAGAAAAAGAAGACAATTCATAATCTTCAACAATTGGGGAAGAAGAAACTATTAAACCAAAATATTTTTTTGATTTATAAAATTCAGGCAAAAAATTAAAAAACTTTGTATCTAAAATCAAAATATTATAAAAATTTTCAATTAAGTTTTCTTTATTAGAACTTTTTTCAATTTCTAAAACAAATTGATTTAAAAATTTAGTAAAATCAAAACAAGGCACAATATGATTATCAAAATTTACAACAAATCCATTTGTATCAGAATGATTTAATTTTTCATTTAATAAAATACAAGAAGTAACATATTTTTCTAAAATGAGAAAATCACAATTATCGTAGGAAAGTTTTACAAAGCTATTCATTTTTTAAATCTCGTCTAATTTTTTGTAAAAAAGAACTAATGTTCAAAATTGGAACTTCTTTACCATTCCATAAAAAACTTGAAGAAAAATAATCAATACCGTTTATTTTTTCTAAAGAATTTATCTCTGTTTCATCAACTTCAAAAAATTCTAAAACATCAGTAATTTTGAAACAAAATTTTTCTTGCGGTAATTTACAAACTAAAAATAAGTTTGAAGTCTGTTCTGATTTTGAAAAAAGAATCATTGGGTCAAGAACTGTGTAAGCGTCCCCATGACGATTAAGAACACCTTTTATGTAATTTGGAACAAAAGGAAGTTTATACACTTTAAAATCATTCAAAATTTCTCTAGAAAGATTAGATTCTATTGCATAAGGCTCGTCGTTCATAAAAAAAATTAAATAATTTACCTTCTTTGCTTGATTTTCTTGCAAAGAACTTTCTTGAGAATCCTTAGATAAACTATTTTCTTTTATTTCTTCCAAAATCTTATCGTTCATGAAAAACATTATACCATGAACGACTAATTTTTGCTAATTATTTTTTTGTATTTGCAACTCCAAAACGATTTAATGGCCAGAATCTTAAAGATGGAGAACCTAAGATTGCTTTTCTTACCACAAGTTGAGGTTCAAGATTACTCATATAAGTTACAGAAAATTCATCATCTTTCATAAGTT
>JAXJWW010000028.1:0-20850 GCA_036307825.1 Treponemataceae bacterium
ATACTCTTCTTTTGAAATATTGTTTGCCCAAATAAATTCATTAAATTCAACTAACAATTCTTCAGGAGAAAGTTTTTTATGATTGAAAATTTTTTCAAAAGAATTATCAAAATTAAATGAAATTTGTTTTGCTGGAAAATATTTTTTTAACATTGAAAAAAGAAATGCATCAGCAGTTGTAATCGCTTCAGGAGGAACTTCTGTTCCTAAAATTTTTGTTACATACTGATTATATTTTACAAGACTTTTAGTGTAAGTTAAAAGTTTAAAATGATTTTTAATTGTATTAAATTCAAGTTCTTGTTTTATTTCATTAATTGCCTTTTCCAAAGTTTTTAAAAGCACCAAAGATTTTCCAGTTCCTGCTGCACCTTTAATTAGATAATCTTTATTAAGTTTTATCTGTTCAAGAATTTCTGATTGTTCACTTGTAAGTTTGATAACTGATGCTTCGTAGTCATGACGAGTTTTTGTATAGAATGCAATTTTTTCTAACTGAGAAATATATTCTTTTGTAGTTTCATAATCTTTTAGTTTTGCAATAATTTCATTTGATTTTTTTCTAAGTTCATCAACCTTTGAATCTTTTTTAGAAAGTTGCTCTTGTTTTAATGCAAGTTCTGCTTTCAATGTTTTTTCTTGTAAAGTAAGTAAATTTAATTGATTTTGTAAATCTTCTAAGTTATTAACTTTTTCTGCAAGATTTTCGTTTTGAGATTTTAATAATTTAATTTGAGCAATCGCTTTTGTAAGTTCAGCACTTTGATAAGGACTATGTGAATCCCAATTATCAAGTTCTCGTTTCAATTTATTTATCGCATCTAAATTTGTCCAGTTTTCCGCTTCAGCAAATGATAAAAAACATTTAACTGTGGTTTGAGCATCTTCTTCATTTTTAATTTCGAACTGATGTCGAACATCATTTGCTAACTCGTGATTTTTAATTATTTTATTTAAGCTCTGTAATAAATTCCATTCATTTTTTGGAAAATTTCGTTTTTCTGAACCTGGAAAAATAGGTGTTCCATGAGTTTCGTAAAATTCTGTTGTGTATCTATCTATGAGTTTTCCAAAAGTATTTTCTGAATCGTAGCTTTTAATTCCGTATTTTTCTTTGAGAGTTCGTTCAATTAGAGAATGCATCGCAAGAATAAAAAGACCTAAGTCAGCATCTCGAACTTTTAAAATTCTTTCTAAATTTTCTTTTAGTTGCTTCATTTTCACCTCTGGAAGATGATTATATCATATTTTTAATGAAATTTCACTATTTCCAGAGGATTATATATAGAAGATTAATTAGAAAAATGTCTAAGTTGAGTTAGATATTTTTTACCGTCAATTTTTTTTTGAATATTTTTTTCATTTACATTCCATAAGCGAAAAAATGTATGCAAAAAGTTTGACCCTTTTGTTAAGTAAAACTTTGCATTTTTGTAATTTTGTTTTGTTCCAATTCCATACAAAAAACATTCTCCAAGAACGTAAGTTCCTTTTTCATATCCATTTTCTACAGCGCGAGAAATATACTCAAAACCTTGTTTTAAAGTTCCTTTTTTCCATCCCTTAACAATCGCACATCCTTCTTCAAAGATAGATTCTGGATATCCTACTTCAACTGATTTTCTTTTATATTCAACTCCAAGATTATGAATTTCCATGCCAAAATTAAATGATAATCCTGTATTAAGAATATATTCTGAATATTCATAAAGAGATTTTGGATCGTTTTCCAAAGCCTTTCGTTTTATTTCTGGCAAATTGTGATATTTTTTGTACCATTTTTTAACTTGATTTATTGTAACAAAAAACATCGACATTTTGAGCCATTTACTTTTTGGCAGTTCAAGAGATTTTTTTATCCAGAAAACACCTTCTTTATTTTTTTCTTCTTTTAAAAATTTAATAGCCAATTCATATTGCGCATTGGGACTTCCCTTCTCTGCAGAAAGTTTTAAATAAACATTTTTATCAACATCCTTTTGGATATAATTGCTATCTATCATTCGATACAAAAGATAATATCCTTTTTCTGAATTAAGAATTGCTGCGCGTTGGAAATTTTCATAAGCATCTTCTAAATCTTTAGAATAGTCTTGTTCAATTTGAAATTTTTCTTTCATTAAAAAAACAATACCTTGCAAAAAATAAGCATCAGGAATTTCTTTTTTTAAAGGCATCTTCAAAAACTTATCAAATTTTTTATAGTGCTTTTCAAAGTAATAAAATAAAATTTCTTTGTTCAAATATTTTTCAACAATTTTCAAATGTAATTTTCCAGAGCCAAACTTTCCGATAGAAAATAAAATTACATCTAACCAAAAAATTAAAATTCCTTTTACAATTGGTTCTATTATCCAGCGTAAATGATTTTTTATATCTGTAAAAAAATTCTGTAAATTAAATATAAAAATTTCATATTTAGAAAATAACATAAAATTTTACCTCATAAATTTTTAGTTATACACATCTCTTATGACTTCCAAAACTTTTTCAGAAGATTCAGTTTCTATTTCTTTCATGCGTTCAATTGAATATTTTTCGCCTTTAGCTTTTGCAAAATAAAATTTTGCTTTTTCAAAATCTTTTTCAACGCCCCAACCGTATGCGTAACATTCTCCAAGACCAAAAAATCCTTCTTTATCATTTTGTTCAGCCGCTTGATAAAAATATTTAAATGCTTGTTCTAAAGGTTCATCAACCCAACGACGAATGATAAACCAAGCTTCATCTGCTAATGCTTTTAAATATCCAGCCCTTGCAGATTTTGAATGCCATTTGTGTGATTCATTTAATTCGTAGCCAACGAGATTTTCTTTTATCAAATATTCTGAATATTGATACATTGCCTCGCCATCACCTTTTACAGCCTTTTGTTTTATCAAGTAGATGTCCTTATATTTTTTGTACCAATCAATTATTTCTTTTCTCTCAAATGATTTGAAGCTAGAATATTTTTTCCAATTTCTTTTTGGTGAATCAATTGCTTTTTTCATCCAATAAAAACCTTTTGTAAAATTTTCTTTTTTAAGATTTTTTCTAGCCATTTCAACTTGAGAATATGGATAACCTTTCTCTGCAGAAATTTTTAAGTATTTCATTTCTGATTCTTTGATTTCCATAAAACCACCAAAGTGTTCAATTTTTTCATAAAGGTTGTAATAAGCTTCAGCATCACCTAACTCAGCGGCTTTTTTTAAACACTCTATTCCTTTAAAAAATTTTTCCCTAACTTCTTCATCAATTCTTCTATAATAATCTTCGTCACGTTCTACATCTCTATTTTCTGTATGCAAGACTTGACGGTGAATGGACCTTCCCTCATTAAAATAAAATATCCCTCTTATAATCAAAGACTTTGGATTTTCTACAGCGACTCCATGCTCAATCCATTTTGTTCCTTTTTGAGTTTCTAATTTCCAAGAGGAAAAATAAATATATGCCATTTTATTTTGTGCACTTACGATTCCTAATTTTGCAAATGGATAAAGCACAATCAATTTGAAATGAGGTAAAATAACATCAACAAATAAATCGGGAAGAAATGAAGTAATTTGTTGCCAAACCTTATACCTCAAGTCATACTTAAATTGAGCAAATTTTGATACCATATAATCCTCCGTTAAAATATCTCTAAAAATAAGAGTTAGTAAATACAAAAAATTGACAAATGATATTTTAGTATTCATATTTTTCAACTTAACCTTAAGATAATTAAATAATAAAGTGATTAGTCTATCATCACAAGAGAGAGTGAAAAAAATTTTATTCAAAAAAAAACTTGCTAAAGAAAAATCCCTTAGCAAGTTATCAATTTGATTTTGAAATTTTATTTTCGAAGAAGAGCGTTTTTATCAAACTCGTTTAGAACTTGATGAATTTCTTCTGTTGTGTATTCAAAACATTTTTCTTTAAATTCATTTGGTAAACCGTAAAAAGCTTCTGCCATACTTGTTGCAATAGCAGTTAAAGTGTCGCAATCGCCACCCAAAGAAACTGCAGTTCGGATAACATCTTCAAAATCAGTTCCTTCTAAAAATGCAGTAATCGCTTCTGGAACAGTTTCTTGACAGCTTTCCTTGTGATAATAATTCGGTCGGATTTGGTCGCAAGTTCTTGAAAGGTCGTAGTCAAATTCCTTTTCAACAAATTCTTTTATTTGTGCTTTGCTATATCCATTTCTTGAAAGCCAAATTACAGACGCAGTTGCCTCAGCCCCTTTGATTCCTTCAGGATGATTATGAGTAACTTCTGCACTCCATCTTGCAACTTGTCGAGTTCGTTCTAAAGTTTCAAAAAACCAACCTACACTAGAAACTCGCATCGCACTTCCATTGCCGTAACTTTGATATGGCTTGAAATCTTTTCTTGCTAACCACAAATAAAATCTTTGTCCGTATCCAGCATGTGGATATTTGTATCCCCAATGATGCATACTTTTTATCATTGAAGTTTTCATTGTGTCTTCGTCAGCATCAAAACCTGCTTTCAAAATTCCGTCGCAAATTGCAATTGTCATAACTGAGTCATCTGTAAATCGAGGATTTTTACAAAACAAGGAAAAATCTTTTGTCTTCCCTCCCCTATTGAATTCAAAAGGTTGCCCAATGATATCGCCTAAAATTGCTCCGTACATAATTTCCTCCGTAAAAAATTCAAAAAAATTTTATTTTTCTAACAGTTCGAGAGTCTTATCATCTTTTTTGCCTGAAAAAAATTTTTCCAAAACTTTGTTGAAAACTTCAATCTCTGGTGCAATTTCTGAAAACAGCGTCATGGAAGATTTCAATTTCAAATCATCAGGATAACCAAAAATTTCTGTTGCATCGTTACTTTTCAATTCAAGCAAGACTTGAGAAATTTCTATCAGTCGAGATTTCAAAATTTCATCCTTGAGATAAGCTTTCGCTTCGTCCTTTGTCAAACCATAATATTTCGCCGTAGAACTATATCCAAGTTCCTTCAACTGCGGAAAAATATACCACATCCAGTGACTTTCTTTTCGTCCATTTTTTATCTCGCCAAGTGCCACAGGATAATCAAAAATTTGTGCTTTGTGAAATCTTTGTAAATCGTAGTTCATAGGTTTATTATAGCACATTGGGTGTAGCGTTTAATGAGATAGGTGGTGGAAATTTTCATAATTTTTTTTAAGACATCAAATACAAAAAGTAAGATGATTATTTTTTAAACTACAAGTTTATTGTAACCGGATACTAGGTGATATATCATAAAATTATAATCAGCTGATTCTTCAGTATTAAGAATTATCCTCGCTATCTAATAATTGAAGAATTATTTTTAAGGAAAGTTTATGAGAAATCTTGCTAGTGTTGTTACTATCGAAAAGTGTTGGAACCTTGAAGGTAAAGATAGAGTTCAAGGTTGTGCTTTTGTAGAAAATTCCTATGAAGCTATGGTAGGGAAAGATTTAAAAGAAGGCGACCTCGTTGTTTTTATTCAAGAAGGTTCTATTCTTCCACTTGAAGAAAAATGGGAATTTTTAAGAAAGCGTTGTTTTAGAGAAGATTTAGAAGGATTTTTAATTCGTCCTCAAAAGTTTGCATCTATCAAATCTTGGGGATTAGTTGTTACACCAAAAGACATTGGCTTAGAAAAATATAAATCTGGTGATGATGTAACTGATTTCTTAAAAATCAGAAAATATGAACCTAAAGAAGATGCAAGTCCAAAACCAGAAGATAAATATCCTGCATTTATTAAGTTTTGTTTTAAACATAAATTAACTCGCTGGATTGCTTTTATTTGGAGAAGTTTGCAGAAAAAAACTTCTTATGATTTTCCAAGTTATATCATCTCAAAATCCGATGAAACTGCTGTACAAAATTTAAAAGGCATTCTTGATGATTTTAAAGATGAAGAAGTTTATGTTACTGCAAAAATTGAAGGACAATCTTTTACTGCTTTATGTGAATACAGAAACAAAAAAGCAAATAAGTTTTATGTTTGTTCACGCAATAAAGCCTACAAAAAAGCAGATAATTCAATTTTCTGGAATGTAGCAAAAGCATTGGATATCGAGAATAAACTTAGAAAACATTTTAAGGAAACTGGTCAATGTCTTGTTCTTCAAGGTGAACAAGTTGGTCCAGAAATTCAAATTAATGTTTACAATCTAAAGAAAAATTCTTGGTACATTTATACAATCAAAGACCAAGTTACAAGAAAACAACTTCCTTTAGAAGAGTGTTTGAAAATATGTGAAGAACTTGGAGTTCCTTTTGTTCCAGTAATTTGTCATAACAAAAAATTGAATGAAATTATGCCAGATGTAAAAACTGCAGAAAATTACGCTGAAAAGTTTTACTGGAAACCAGGTTCAATTTTATACGAACCAAAAGAAAATGAAAAACTTTGGAAAGATTATCTTCAACACGAAGGTGTAGTTGTTAGAAGTATGAATTATGATAAAGATTCAGGTATTGGATGTAGTTTTAAGGTAAAAAATCTTGAATATCAAGAAAAATCCTTAAAAAGCATTTTTGATATTGCTTACAAACTTTCTTTGAAGTAATGAGATTTTAGTCATGAGTAGAAGTTATCGAAAAACACCCATTATCAAAGATAATGGTAAGTATAAACAATTTGCAAAACGACAAGCAAATAAAAAAGTTCGTCGTGAAAGTTGTGGGAATGGTGCTGAATATAAAAAGCATTATGACCAATATGACATTTGTGATTATTATTGTTTTATAGATAAGAATAATAAAAAAGCAATGGCAAAATAAAATATCTGGGATTGTGTATTTTCATCTTGTATTACGTTAAAATCACCTTGGGTGGTCACTTGATTCAGCAATAAGAGCTGTCTTATATTTGACCACTCAAGGTTTTTATCGATTTTTAAGTTGTTCCTAAACGTCCCCTACTCTCCACTAATCACAATTTCTTGATAAAGCAAACTGATGTCATCATGTGAAAAGTCTTTGTTTTTTACAACTGATAAAATTTCTTCATCTGAATATTTGTCATCTGGATAAAGCACAACTACGGATTTATCATTTTCTTGAAGGAAATGAGTTTTGCCAAAATCTGTGTATCTTGTGGCGCCGATAGAAAATATCATCTTGTTGATTTTATCACCGTAGTTTAAATACGAATTTAGGTTTTCTGTTGGACCTTCGTCAATTTGAGTGTTTAATTTTTCAACTATCCAATTGAGAAGTTTTTCGTAAATATAACTGTAGTCTTTGATAAACGAAGTTTCGCCGTATTGAAAAATTTCATTATTGCGAATTAAAAAACAAGCAATTTTATATTTGTTGATAATTCCCTTTTCTGAAAATTCGTCAATTTGAATTAGATTTTTTGCAAGACCTTTTGAAGATGCGCCCCAGTTCTTTTTTTGACTAATCTTTTTTGCGCCATCTTTTCTTATGGAACAGTCGTTTGAAGCGCCAAAAGCCACAGGAATAACTTTTTCAACTTTGTCGTTATTCCAAATTACATCACAAATAATTGCACATTCTGGTTCTATTTGTAGATTTTCTTGTTCTTTTGGAAAAATAATTTTATCGCTATCAAATGGAAAAGTTTTTAAATATTCTGGAACTAAATTATTTTTAGATGGAATATATGTTGGAAAAATTGCCTTTGGAGCATTTTCTTCTTTGGTTTTAATATTTGTAAAATCTTTAGCTTCACCAGCTTGTTCAAGATGACCTGTAAAATTTCCTGCGACACCAAAAGTTGCCATTTCTTCTAAATTGTAATTCATATTTTGTAGTTTAGATTAAAAATTATTTTGCGACAAGAGAATTAAATTTTTTCAGTACAAAATATATGACAAAATTTTGTTTCATTGTATAATATCACTTAACTTGAAAATGAGGATGCAAAATGAATTTTCTTATGGTGGCTTTAGGTGGCGGACTTGGAGCAATTGGTCGATACGCAATTAGTTTGATTCCCATAAAATCACAATTTCCCTTTCTCACTTTGGTTGTAAATTTGTTAGGAGCGATTTTTATCGGGTTTATTGTGGGATTTGCTGAAAGTCGCAAAATGTCTTCAAATACAAATCTGTTTTTGAAAGTGGGCTTTTGCGGTGGATTTACAACATTCTCAACTTTTTCACTTGAAGCTTTCAATTTGATAAATGAAAAATCCTATTTTCTTTGTGGAATTTATATCACTTTGAGTATCGTTGGATGTCTTGCCGGAATTTTAGTTGGGAAAAAATTAGCAACTTCAATTTGTGGATAAGAAACAAATATTGTGATAAAATTTATACAGTAAGTTAATATGATGATAGGAAAAATTATGACAACAGACATAACACATCAAAATAAAGATTATTCAAATTTGATAGAAAATATAGGAACTGCACTAAAAAATGGTCGACAAAATATTGCTAATTAAATAAATACTGAAATTGTTTTTACATATTGGAAAATAGGTAGATACATCATTGAATTTGAACAAAAAGGAAATGAAAAAGCGGAATATGGCTCAAATATGCTAAATAAGCTTTCTTTTGACTTAACTCAAAAATATGGTAAAGGTTTTAGTCGAAGTAATATTTTTTATATTAGAAAATTTTATATTGAATATCCAAAAGTTCAGACAGTGTCTGAACTTTTAAGTTGGAGTCATTACATAGAACTACTAAAAATTGAAGACTCAAAAGAGCGTTCTTTTTATGAAATTGAATGCAAAAAATCGCATTGGGGAGTAAGAGAATTAAAAAGGCAGATGAAAAGTATGTTATTTCATCGACTTGCTTTAAGTTCTGACAAAAATCAAGTAATTAAACTTGCTAAAGAAGGACAAATTATTGAAACCCCAGAAGATATTATTAAAGAACCTTATGTTTTTGATTTTACTGGACTACCTCATCTTCCTATTTATAAAGAAGGCGATTTAGAAGAGGCTCTTGTTAATAATCTTAGTCAATTCCTTCTTGAATTAGGAAAAGGATTCACATATGTAGGAAGACAACAAAATATAACAATTGCAGGAAGAACATATAAAATTGATTTAGTTTTTTATCATAGAATTTTAAAATGCTTTGTTTTAATTGATTTAAAACGAGGAGAAATTCAACATGAAGATATAGGTCAAATGAATTTTTATCTAAATTATTATCGTGAAGAAATGAATACAGAAGGAGATACAGAACCTATTGGTATTGTACTCGGAGCATATAAAGATAAATTAGTAATGCAATATGCTTTGCAAAATGTTTCTAACCAAGTATTTGTAAGCCGATATCAACTATATTTACCAGACCGAAATCAAATTGAAGCAGAATTTCAAAGATTTCTTGGCGATGACAACTAATTTTTTCGATTATAGTATAACTTTAATGACAAGTTTTATTTTGTATGATACAATCTAAACTATAAGCGTTGAAACGCAAAAAGTTGGCTTGTGCTGACTGATTCTTACAAGGAGGTTCAGAGATGAACGAAATTTCAATTAAAAACATCTTCTTAAGTTGTCTCAAACATAGTGCGCATGTCTTATTCGCGCATAATGTCTCTGAACATTCGGGTCATAAGAATTTTGTCAGCATTAAACAATACGGTTCTTTGAACTGTACAAAACCAATTTTTTAGTGGAGTTTTAGCGTACCTACCTTTGTATTGCGTTGGAACTCTGCAACTTAAGGAGTATCAACGTGACAACAACATATCAAAAACTTGTTTTGGATTTAACAGCAACAGGAGAAAAAATCAAAACACTTATGAAACTACGAGGACTTTCACCTCGTCAGTTACAACTCATTCTCAATTTCCCTTATGTTCAAACTATTTATAATTGGTTTTCCGGGAAAAATATGCCTTCCATTGATAACCTTATGGTTCTTTCAGATCTTCTTGAAGTTCCTATCAATGAATTACTTGTAACAAACACTGTAGAAATCGAACTTAATATTTCTATCAGTGCTTAAATAAATTTTATGTGGACGTTGGCGGAGAGGTTAACGCGCTTGGCTGTGGACCAAGTTTTCACCAGTTCGATTCTGGTACGCCCACCTTTTAAATAAACTTCAAATTTCTAACTATGATTTCAAATAATCTTCCAATGATTTATATGTCATTACCCTTTTAGATGGACTATAATCTGGATATTCTTGAATGATAACTCTTTCGATACATCCTCTTATATAGTTTACAATTCCAAGTTTTTCCCAAATTTTGTCTTTTTCTGGAGTACGAACAATTTCGAATATTTCAAATGCTGATTTTGGAAAATAGAAAAATAAGTCATGTCCAAAAAATTCTTTTTTTCCAAAACGAATACGACCTATGCTTTCAGATTCTGAGTATGGATTATATTATACAATTTTAAACTATTTCTTACCTCAAAAAATATCAAAAAATTTTCAATTTTTTTAAATTTTTTTCTTTACTTTTTAAAAATTTGAACTATATTATACGAGCACACAAAGGAGAGTGAATGTTTAGAAGAAGACGTTTTAGAAAAATCACAAAACAATTTACAAATCTTTCTACAAATGAATTGTATAGTTACGCCTATTATTTACTTACAATGGTAAAGTCCAATAATGAAAATATTTATACTATTGATTTTTCACAAACGGTTTATTCAATTGCAAGAAAACTTAGGAAAATAGAACAATTTTCACTTATTCTAGAAACTTATATTCAACAATTTAAAGAGGAAGGATTATTAGTTTCTGCAGAACAAAATTCTGTTTCTAAAACAATAGATTCCATAGAATCAAAGCAAAAAACTAAAAGTCAAGCATTAAGAGAATATTTGGATGGGAATTACTCAAAATCTTCTCAAAACAAACTTAATAGTTCTAATATAAACTTAGAATATCAAACTGATCAAGAAATCTATAATAAACTTCCCTATAATATTTCAAGTCAAGAATTAAATATTCATAGAATTAGAATTCTAGAAAAAAATAACGAAGAACTAAGTGGAATTCTTGGAAAAATTATTTATCTTACTTTTTTTACAGAAAAATCTAAAGTTCAAGAATTGTTAAGTCAACCCACAGAAAAAAGTTTTTCTCTAAAAATCAAAGATATTTATTTTCAAAAAATTAATGATTTATCTGATGTAAATTTTTTAACTAAAGATATAGACCTTTCAACAAAAGAACTCAAAGTTATTCAATTGTACTATAGACTTCATACTTTTCCTAATTTTTCAGATTTAACTTTTACCGAAGAAAATTGTGATTCTATAGATCTATTTTTATCAATTTTGGATATTACAAAAACTGAATACAAACAAATTTTTAGAAAAGATCATACTCTTATAAATTACGGAATTTTTGAAGAAGATGGTCTTTTATCTGATGATTTTCTCCCCGTTTTAGAATGTCAAAATCTTTATCTATATTTTTCTGAACTCGTAAAAGAACTTGATGTAAAAGATTCATTTGATTTAAACAGCTTTTCTATAGACAATCAAAAAACAAATCTTTTTTGCAATATGTTAGAAGGAAATAATCCGGTTTCAATTCTACTTTACGGAAATCCAGGAAGTGGAAAAACTGAGTATGCAAAAGCTCTTGCAAAAGCAACAAATAAAAAAGTCATAATTTTCAAAAATGAATCAGAAATTGAAAATGAAAAAAATGCTGTTAACAAATTAAATCTTTTACTTTCTATGAAACAAGAAGATACAATTTTGATTGTGGATGAAGCAGAATCTGTTTTAAAAACAATAGAAATGACATTTTTTGGACCAGTCACAAGTAAAAAGAAAGGTTTAGTAAACAAAATGCTAGACAATTCTAAAAACAAAGTAATTTGGATTGTAAATCATACAAATCAATTTGATGTTTCCACAAAAAGAAGATTTACAATATCTTGTCGATTTGATTCTATGCCAAAAAACATTTTGGATAATATCATAATATCAAAATTGCAACCACTTTCTCTTTCTTGTTCTTTACAAAAAGAAATTTTAACTCAATTTGAAAAACACAATATTACAGGAGCATCTGTTGATAATGTTGTTAAAGCACTTACAAGCATGAAAGATACTTCAGAAGAACTTATCAAAAATAATGTTGAAATGATTTTGAAGGAAAACTCTTTGCTTATAAACGGAAATTGCAAAATGCGAGATACTGTTGCAAAATCTTATGATGTTTCGATTTTAAACACTTCAATTAATGCAGAAAAAATCGTAAAAATGGTTCAAAATGCAAATAATTTTTCCAAAAAAAATAATATAGAAAACACAAGTTATGCTGGCATTCGTATGTTGTTTTACGGAGTTTCTGGAACTGGTAAAACTGAATTTGCAAGATATTTATCAGAAATCCTTGGAAAGAAGATTTTACTAAAACGTGCCTCAGATATTTTTGGTCCTTATGTTGGACAAACTGAACAAAACATTGCAAAAGCATTTGAAGAGGCAAATAAAAAAAATCAAATCCTTTTATTTGATGAAGCAGATTCATTCTTTCCAGACAGAAACAATGCAACAAAAAGTTGGGAGAGAACTCAAGTAAACGAATTCTTAACACAAATGGAAGAATTTCCTGGAATATTAATTTGTACAACAAACTTAAAAAATATTGTAGATAAGGCAACTTTGCGACGTTTTCATATAACAGTTAATTTTAAATCATTAGATGAAAATGGAATTAAAACTTTACTAAAAAAATTTTTTCCAGCTTACATCACAGAAAAAACGATTGAAGAAATAAATCTTTCTCCATTAATAAATTATGATTCTGTTACACCAGGAGACTTTGGTCGTTTATCAGGAAAAATTAGATTTATGGATGAGGACGAAATAAATCCTCAAATGATTATTGACGAATTATGTATGATCCAAGAAGAAAAGAATGGAAATTATACCAACAAAATTGGATTTGCTGTGTAAATAATAAAAAAATCAAAAAAATACATTTTTTTTGTAACCTTTTTTGAATATTGTTGTTTTATTGCCTGCATGCCTAAACAAATTTCAAACTAAAACTCAATTATTCTCAATTCTAAAAATCTGGATGTCTTATTGTCTTCAAACTTTAAGAACTCTTCTTTCAAACTCGTTTTAACAATTTTGGAGGAATTTTATGATTTTAAATGACTTAACACCTGAAAAATTCTTATCTGAGGATGAAGAAATAAAAATTATCGCTCTTTGTAAACAAGATAATTTAATAGCAAAAAGACGCCTTATTCTTTCTAATATCAGGTACATCTATGCACAGGCACAAAAGTTATGCAAGAACCAAAATCAAATTGATGAACTTGTTATGGAAGGAATAATAGGTCTTCTCAAATCCATTCCCAAATTTGAAACAGATAGAAAAGTAAGATTCATAACTTTTGCATCTTTTTGGATTAAAAAAGAAATGTTAGATTCAATTTATAATAATTGCTCTTCTTTTCATTTAAGTTCCTCAAAAGCTCGTTTAGCAACAAAAATAAAAAAACTTGTTTCACAATTTTCTTACTTAAATGAACAGAATTTAATTATTCAAAAAGTCTGTAATACTCTTTCATGTACAGAAAAAGAAGTTATTGAATTATTAAGCATTATTTATCCAAATATAAGTTTGGATTCAATAGCTACAACAGAAAATAACATTACAATCATGGAATTTATAGAAGACGGTAGTATTTGTCCAGAAGAAGAATTTATTCAAAAAGAAGAAATCAATTGCCTTATGAAAGCATTTAATAAACTAACACAAATAGAAAAAGATGTTTTAATAAGACACTACGGATTATTCAATCAGCCAATTCAAACATTTGGTGAAATAGCAGAACTTCAAAATAAATCAAAAGCTCGTATTCATCAAATTGAAACCCAAGCAAAAGAAAAATTGAGAAAAATTATTGCATAACTTTATCTTAAAAACTTCTCCTTAAACTTATAGTTTAATATTCAAGCAGTCGGATAAAAACTTTGTGTGAAAATTTTAAACGAAAAGTTTAATGACCTGAGTATTTATCTTTGGTATAATTTAGTAAACTTAAGTTTTAAGTTATATTTTATAAACACTTTGTTAACGGAGATAAAATATGAAGGTAAAATTTCTACTTCCAGATATTAATAAAGAAATGTTTGCTAAAGAATTTGCAAATAATTTAAATATTTACAAACTAAAATTAAAAGATTTAGCCGAAATTGGTGCTGAAGAAAATTCACAATCTTTAGTTTCTCAATATAAAAGAGGTGAAAAATTCCCTTCAATAAATAGATTTTTTACAATTTGTAGATTTTTTTTGACACCACCAGAAAAATTTTTTACCCCAAATCTCAAATGGGTAGAATGTGAAATGGATGACATATCTAAATTTCGTGTTTATGGAATATTTAATGATGTTTACTATGTCATTCCGAAGTTTAAATATTTTTGCCAATTTAGTGATATCGATAATAAAGTTCTTTCCCAAGAACCTAATCTTTACGATTTTACTAAATTCCAATTACCCGAAACAAGATATGATGAAGTTGAACAATATAGAGATGGAAAAATTATTTATAGATTTCCTTCAATAAATGATGAAAAGACCTCAGAATTGATACAAAATATTATAGATGATTATAAAATAACAAAAACTCAACTAAGTACTTTATTGGAATATAATCAGATTGTATCAGCTTATCGTCTAAAAAACCAGACCCAAAACTGGACCTTGAATCAATTATACAAACTATCTTGGCTTTTTTCTAAAACAATCGAGGAATTAGTTGTATTTGATTATCATGAAGAAACTGGTGAGTCACTTTTTGATCCTATATTGTTCCTAGAACATTATGTCACTGAACCAGATGAAATTTAGGAAATAAGAACCTACGAACATATAATTGAAAAATAATCAATTTATTTTATTCCACACTCAAATTTTCAACAAACGATTTTGGGTGTGGATTATTTTTTTATAGAAATGTTCTAAAATTCCAACCATTTTGTTATTTTACAAGTTTTGTTTCTACTCCATTTTCTGAGAAAAACTCAACAACCGATTGGAAATATTTTTCGTTCTCTACAAGATAAACAAGACCGTGTCCTGCTTTCGGAACTGTCACAAGTCTTTTAGGAGAAGAACAAGCATCATACATTTCTTGACTCATATAACATGGAACAAAATCATCGTCTTCGCCGTGGAAAAAGATAACTGGAACCTTACAAGTTTTCATTGCTTCTAGTGGAGAATATTCTTCCAAATCAAAGTGACCAAAAATCTTTGCACTAAGTTTTATAAAAGGATAAATCAGTTTTACTGGATAATGTTGGTCTTTTGCGCATTTTTTAATTATTTCCTTTGGAGAAGAAAATCCACAGTCTGCAAGAACACCCACAACATTTTTAGGAAGTTGCTTTCCTGCTGCCATAAGAACAGTTGCCGCTCCCATGGAAATTCCTGTAAGAACAATCTTTACATCTGAGCCAAACTGCTTAACAGCAAAATCAATCCACGCAAGACAATCTCTGTGTTCATTGATTCCAAAGGAGATTACGCTACCTTCACTTTCAGAGCTTGTTCGCTGGTCCACAAGAAGAACATTTCTTCCCAATGCAAAACAGCGTTGAACTCCACCACTAAGGTCATGTTCTGCAGTACTACGATACCCATGGAACATAATTTCTGTAACTGCGTTAGGTGCAAATTCAAAATATTTTGCACGCAAAGTAAGCCCATCATGAGATTTGATATAGTAATTTTCGTAAGGTAACTTTCGAGTTTCTAAAATCCATTTTGTCATTAGAGGATGATATGGTTCGTAAATTTCACCTTTTGGTAAATGAATTTCATCAGATGCAACTTTTTTCTTTCGGTTTTCAAAAAATACCATGCGAAAACAGATATATGAAACTAAAAAAATAAATGCTAAAAGTGAAAATGCAACAACAAGTAAAATCAATAATGTTTTCAAATCAATTTCTCCACAAAATTTTTACGAAAGTCATTATATAAAAAAGAAATAAAAATGAGAAGTTCAAAAAAAGACTTAAAATATTTTCTGGCATAATCACCCTACGATTATGATAAAATAAATGAACCTCTTAAAGATATCAATTTTTTTATGACCGCAAAAGTTCATCTTCATACAGTGATGTGGAACGAAAAACTTGATATCTGTCCTGAATACCTATATGAAAAAAGCGTAAAAATCAAATAAACCCCTAACCTTTTCTTCAAAACATTTTCTTAAACTCTTCATAATTTACAGAATCCCACGGAGAACAATAAACAGCAAATTTAATTTCTTTGAAAGCGTATTTAAAATTAGAAATTGCATCTTTATAGGCTTTTGCCACGACCTTAGGATTATTTCTAAATGCACCACAACCGAAGGCACCGAGAATTAGAACTTCAATATTTTTAGAACATGCAACTTCCAAAATTTTTGTTGCTCTTTTTAAGTGAATTTTATAGAGTTCATCATCTGAAAGTGAGATTGCATTCCCTAAATCTTGGTTGTGAATATTGTTTGGATTTTCCCGTAAATTTGGAGCAGCACAAGTAATTACATCAACGGAAAAACAGTCTGATTTTTCAAATAATTCATAATCATCATTTTTAATGACAAAAACATTTGGTGTATAAATTATGTCATCATTGTGAATATTATTTTTTTCGCTTCTGTGAGGATTGTAAAAATTATCAATACAGTTTTTCTCGTTCAAACACAAATAAAGATTTGAAACGCGACATAAACATTCTTCTTGAGCAGAAGACCCAAATCTCACTCCTCCACCCGGATTTGTAGCAGATGCAAAATTCAAAACGGCAACCTTTTTACCAAAATATTCAAAAGCAGCTTCAAAAGTTCTGTTTTTTGTCACATGAATTTTGCATGGATATTCTTGCTTTTTTGGATTGAAAACTACAGTTTGCCCTTCTTTAATAATTTCTTGTAGAGAAATTGTCTCTTCTGTCCTTTTTTTCAAATCATTATCACTTTTAAACCTAGATATTGTGTCTTCAAAAATTTTGATATTATTTTCTTTTCTATTATTCATAGTTTTACCTCTCTAATTTTTTATCACTTATTGTGCGATAATTTCATAAAACTTCTCACTTATCTCTACTAAATTCTACCATGTATATTTTCATTTGTAATTAAACTTTTAGTTTAAATTTTTGGAAATTTAATAATTTGAAAAATTACAAAATCCGGTAAAATTTTACTTGTCTAAATCAAAAAATCGTTATAAATTCAAATTATGACTAACAACTTAAAAGAAATAAATGATGTTCAAAATATCATCTGCCAAATTTTGCCTTTAATTGACGAAGCCGAAAGCAAATTCAAAGGTGCTCGAAATTGGGGAATTTTCGATATTCTCGGTGGTGGCTTTTTTACAGATTTGATTAAACATTCAAAATTAGATTCTGCAAGTACTATAATGAACAAAATCAATTCTCTTTTGCAAACTCTACAACGGGAATTGAAAGAAGTTGTTTTTCCTGCCGATTTTTCAATGAACACGCTTTCTTTTGCCTGTTTCGCCGACTTCCTTTTTGATGGCTTTCTTGCCGATATCTACATGCAATCAAAAATTATGAAAAGCCTCGAAATGATTAGAGAACTTCGTTCAAAATTATTAACTCTCAGAGATAAATTAGAAGAACTTTCTAGATATAGTTAGGGGATGTTTTTTGGGGAAATGATTCTGTTTATTTTCCAATTTTTGTCACCATCGTTATATGGATCAAGAATTTGTCTAGCAGAATTAAACTCTTTATAAACTTTCATACCTTTTTTTCATGAAAATAAAATTTTAATTCCATCTGGTCATCACATTTTAAAAGTTCAAAATAGTGGCTCCATGTTAATTTGTAAGACATGGTCTCACATTTTGGGAAAACTAGAGAAAACTTTCTCATATACGTAAGATTACTTCGGTTTAATTCTCTGCTATTCCTCAAAGTAAGGTCTTTAGACAGATTTACAAGAAGCTTATATTCAGGTTCAAATCCTTAGTAATTTTTGATTTTGTTTCGGGCATAAGTTGCTCCTAATTTATACTCGACCTTATCTAATTCAAGAAAACTTCCATTTATAATACAGTACGAACTAAAAAAGTCTGGAGCAAATTGTTTAAAGGATTTTTAAGATTATCTATCATTCTCTTTTTCCGAACTCTTCATCCGCTCCTCAATCAAAAGTCTGTCCATCTTAATCTGATGCGCAAGTTCTTCAGGCTTAGGAAGTGCTAGCTCATATTTAGAAGCGAAAATCTGTTTAGCATCGGCAAGTACCGAATACCTTACAACAGCGTCATTCTTTTCTGAACACAAGATTAAACCGATTGTTGGGTTATCATCATCTCGTTTGTACTGAGCATCAAACATGCGGATATAACTGTCCATTTGGCCAACATCGCCGTGAGTAAGATTTCCAAGTTTTAAATCAATAAGAACATGACACTTCAAAACAGAATGATAGAAAACTAGATCTACATAAAAATCATCATCCTCATAACGCATAAGTTTCTGTCGGCTTTCAAAACAGAATCCTGTTCCAAGTTCTAGCAAGAAGTGTTGCAAATTATCAATCAGAGCCTGCTCAATTGTCGATTCATGCAATGCCGGATAATTCTTAAGATTCAAAAACTCCAGAATATAAGGGTCGTGAATAAACTGCTCTGGTTCAATTTCAGAAAGCTTTGTTTTTGCTTCAATCTGAACTGCTTTTTTATCCTGACTTGCAAGTAGCCTTTCGTAATACAAAACAGAAATCTGTCTGTCCAGTTGACGAGTAGACCATGTTTGATTTGCCGCTTCGTTCATATACCAGTTACGGGCAGTTTCGTCCTTTACACGAAGCAAAAGTCTGTAATGAGTCCAAGTCAATTCGGGACGCAGTGAGTCCCGAATCTTAAATTCAAGATAAAACTGTCTGATTTTTCTAAGTTCACGAACATCATACCCTTTACCAAACTCTGCTGTAAGTTTTTTAGAAAGACCTTCAAGAACAGCCTTTCCGTATTCAGCACGTTCGTTACCATTTTGTTCGTCTTCTACAATTAGCTGTCCAATAGACCAGTAAGAAGTAACCATTGCAAAGTTTACGGCTTTGTAAGCATTCACTCTGGCAGTGTTCAAGATACTGCTGATTGCTTTGTAGAGTTTTGAAATATTTGTGGTTGAAGTACTTTTAAACAAAAATGTTAAAATTTTTCAAATTGAAGTTCATCATGCATTTGAGTAAAATCTATGCCTGTTAATAACATTGATAATTGCTTTGTTGTGATTTCACTAACTTCTTCTTTTTTACTTGGCCATGGCTATTTATGTTTTTCTAATTTTTTTTGTGCTACCCAAAATCCCGTTTTATCCCACCATATTGCTTTTAATATATTTTTTCGCTTATTACAAAATAAAAAAACTGCTCCACTTAATGGATCTTGGTTCATTATTTTTTTATTAAATGCAATATTTCATCTGTTGAAATACGTAAATCTGTTGTTCCTGGTCTTATAAATATTCTTGTATTTATTAAATCAAATTTCATACTTCTGATACCGCCCTTAGAATTGTTACTAATTGTTCTGCTCTGATTTCTGTAGGAATTTCTATTATTGCTTTTCCTAATCTTATTGTTATTTCACTTTGATTTTGTTCATATTGTGGTTCGTCATCAAATAATTTGACTTTTTCAATTATTTTTTCTTGAATAGGTTCTACTTCCATAAAATCGGTTATTTTTATTGCTGGTTCTTTGGGTGGGTGTTCTTTTCTATGATTATTCATTTTTTCGTTTAATGTTTTTACCAACATTTCTTTTTTGATATGATTCATTTCACAAAACACATCTATTGGTAAATTTGACACTGCAAATCTGTCTAACCATTTTCTCTTGTGGCTTTTGTCTCAAAAAACATAATGGCCTCCTTTCTGGAGACCATTTTAGTATATGTTTTTGATGATTTTTAGGTGGTGTTAATTTGGCGATTACAATATCATGTGTCCTTTATCATCCTAATTCCTATTACTTACAACATAAATACTTTTTTTGTTCAAAATTAGTAATATATTCCAAACAGCAACACGCAAAAAAACAGGAATATTTGTCAAAAACATATTAACTAAAGTACCGAAAGCTACAAAATTCAAACAATATTGATAATTAAATCATTTTATATAAATACCTATTAAATATCCAGAAATAATATATACAAAATAAATTATAGCTAAAACAATTGTATATCGTAAGAATATTTTAGCAATACCTTCTAAACTTGTATAAAAAGAACAATAAAGATGTACGTGATCTTTTTTTGCTTTAGCTTCTAGAGAATCAATTTCCTTACTAGCAAGTTTTTTATCAATTATGTGCATTCGAAATGGTAATCTGTCTAATACATAAAGTGCATAACTATTGGTTGATTTTTTTTACATCTTTTTGAATGAAAAATAAACTTACAAAAATCATAAAGGTTAATATCATATATAAATTAATTCCATGGTTAAAATTATATAAATTCGTATTAAAAATTTCTTCATTGTAAGACAATATGTATTTTTCAAAAAATATTAATTCTTTAATACTTATTTTTCTTATTTTTATTTTCTTTTTTTAACTTTAAACAAAATAAGTATTGAATATAAAAGTATTAATCCATAAAAAATATAAATAACAAAAACTGGTAATGGAATAAATAAAAGAAAAATTGGCAAAAACAAAATAAATAAGGTGACAATATTAAATATAAATTTCATAAAACACCTCTTAAAAATTGATTAGTTATTATTAAACAAATAGTCTATCATTTTGTAATAGTGCTGTTAGTATAACATAGTAGACATAAAAAATGCTACATAATATTCTAAGAGAAAGGAAGTAGCATGAAAGAAGAAACAAAAAAATATCCAGAAGAGTTCAAGAAGCAAATAGTTGAACTTTATGAAAATGGCAAGAGTG